>CAIXKQ010000080.1 GCA_903920065.1 uncultured Actinomycetes bacterium | reverse complement strand
GTTGCATGGATGGGGCCCTTTGTCATGAATACAAAGAGCGAAGTTATGCAAGCCTTTGAAGATTTCCAGAAGGGCCTACTAGGCTCAATTCCTGCAATCCACAAGGACGATGCCAAGCGTCCTGTGAACCGCACCAAGATTCTGGATGTGCATAACGCACCAACTGACCTACAAGAAAGCTAGTTTTTATAGCGCTTTCAGTGCTGAGACAACTTTAGTCAACGATGCCTTCGCATCACCGAAGAGAAGCATCGTCTTTGGGTCATAGAGAAGTTCATTTTCGATGCCAGCAAATCCTGGGCGCATAGAGCGCTTCAGGAAGATGATGTTGGCAGCGTGATTTACTTCCAAGATAGGCATTCCGTAGATTGGGCAACCCGGAGTTGTTTGCGCTGCAGGATTTACAACGTCATTTGCTCCAATAACAATGGCGACATCTGTCTGACCAAATGTTGGATTCACTTCATCCATTTCAGCCAATTGATCATATGGAACATTTGCTTCAGCAAGCAGTACGTTCATATGTCCTGGCATACGACCAGCTACCGGGTGAATTCCATATGCAACATCAATACCTTTTGAAATCATGAGATCAGCAAGTTCGCGCACCGTGTGTTGTGCCTGTGCAACGGCAAGTCCAAAGCCAGGAACAATAACTACGCGACGCGCATAATTAAGAAGAATTGCAACGTCATCAGGAGAACCTGAGCGCACTGGACGTTCTTCCGCTGTGCCAGTTGCTACTTGTGGTTTTGCAGTAAATGCACCGAAAAGAGTTCCAAAGAGTGAACGTCCCATCGCCTCTGCCATCAAGCGAGTCAGGATTGTTCCCGATGCACCAACAAGAGTTCCAGCAATAATCAAAAGTGTTGATGAAAGCACGTAACCACTTGCTGCAACTGTCAGACCTGTGAAGGCGTTGAGCAGTGAGATTACGATAGGTACATCTGCACCCCCTACTGGAAGTACAAAGAGCACACCAAAGAGCAATGAGAGTACTGCAAGAACGAGTAGTGGAGTTGTTCCAAGGGCAATTACAACCCAGACGCTGACCCCAAGTACCGCAGCAAGCGTTGCCGCAATAACAAATCTTCCACCAGGAAATACCACTGGGCGCGTAGTCATAAGTTCTTGCAACTTCATAAATGTAATGATGGAACCGCTGAAAGATACACAGCCCACCACAACGGTGAAGACGGTGAAGATTACTTCAGCTGTCGTTGCACTATCGCCAAGATTTAAGTACTCCACGATTGCAACAAGTGCTGCAGCGCCACCACCCACACCATTAAAGAGTGCGACAAGCTGTGGCATCTGAGTCATCTCAACTTTGCGAGCTGCAGGTACTCCAATAATCAGACCCACTGCGATTGCACCCAAAATCCAACCTAAGTTATGAATTGGCAGAGAGTGCGATTCTGTTCCTTCACCACTTGGGGTTACGTAGAGAAAGACTGAGAGAGTTGCAACAGTTGCACCGAATGCGCCAATTAAGTTACCGCGGCGTGCAGTCTTCGGATGCGAAAGTCCTTTAAGGGCCAAGATAAATGCCACACCAGCGGCGAGACCAATCAGGCTGTAGAAAGTGCTACTCACTTCTGGTCTCCCTTCTTAGGCTTAAACATCTCAAGCATTCGATCAGTAACAACAAAGCCACCCACCATATTGATTGTTGCTAAAACAATTGCGGCCAGTGAAAGTCCGAGCTCTAGGTTATTTTCACTGTGATCTGCAACGATGATTGCACCAACAAGAATGACACCGTGAATTGCGTTCGCGCCAGACATTAGAGGCGTGTGCAACGTTGATGAAACCTTTGAAACAACTTCAAACCCCACGAATACTGCAAGGGTGAAGATTGAAATAACGGCAATTGCATCCATTAGTTGCTGCCTCCTTTTTCACTAGCTCCAGGTGTGTGCTTGGCACCTGCATGTGTAAGCGCGGCCTTATCAATAATTTCATCTGTGAAGTCAATGTTTAGCGCTACTTTTTCGCCATCTTTTGCAGCAGTTGTCATCAAGGTAAGTAGATTGACCACGTTACGTGAATACAGACTTGAAGCGTGGAACGGCAACTGGCTTGGCACATCTTTACCGCCCCAAATCTGAACGCCCTTGGCGGTAGTGACAATCTCTCCCGGCTTTGAACCTTCAGCATTTCCACCAGTTTCGGCAGCGAGATCAACGATGATTGTTCCCGCCTCCATCGCATCAATCATGGCTGCAGTCATCAAACGCGGTGCTGCTCTTCCTGGTACCGCAGCAGTTGTAATAACAAGATGAGATTTTGCGATGTATGGAGTTAAGAGTTCGCGTTGCTTTGCTGCTCGCTCCTCGGTCATTTCACGTGCATAACCACCCGCACCCTCAAGAGCCTCAAGTTCCAAATCAATAAATGTTGCACCCATTGATTTCACTTCATCAGCAGAGGATGGGCGTACATCGTAGGCAGAGACAACAGCGCCAAGTCGGCGAGCGGTTGCAATTGCCTGTAGTCCTGCCACACCAGCACCCAGAACAAGCACCTGCGCGGGAGTAACAGTTCCTGCGGCGGTCATGAGCATAGGGAAAAAGCGCGGAGAAAGTTCTGCGCCAACGAGTGCGGCTCGATAACCAGCACAGAGTGCTTGAGAAGTCAGCGCATCCATTGACTGGGCTCGTGAAATACGTGGGACTAGTTCAAGTGAGAAAGCTGTAACACCTGCTGTGACCGCTGCATCGATTGAATCTATGGCCGTTACTGGAGACAAGAAAGAGATAGTGACTGCGCCCTTTTTCAAAGACGAGATCTGTGCTGGAGTCAGTGAAGTAACTGAGAGAACTACGTCGGCATCACTAATGACATTTCCGCTCTTAACCGTCGCCCCTGCTGCAGTGAACAGCTCATCTGTTGCTTGGGCATGAACACCCGCTCCAGATTCAATGACGACGTCATAACCTAGTTTGGTTAATTTATTGATGATGTCTGGGACTAGCGCTACGCGCTTCTCGCCATCTCTAATTTCTCTCGGGACTGCAACTCTCATGGGGGAAAAGATACATGTATCTCAGAGCAACAGCCACTCAAAAGAATACGAAATCCTGGTTAATTGCCCTTAATTTCACCACGAGTTAAGTGATAGAGCAGTGCCTGGATGG
>CAIXKQ010000079.1 GCA_903920065.1 uncultured Actinomycetes bacterium | reverse complement strand
TGATCACCATGCTCTGGCTAAAGTTCAAAGCAAGGCAGCTATTTTGGATTTCTTTATCGATGCCAGCCTGACCCTAGGGGATTGGGCCGCTTTTGAGTTCGAGGGCTCTTAAATCTTATAACTAGGGCTTTTTGACAGGGTTTTAGCCCAAAAGCTATAATCTAATTCTTCAGTGGCGGACGTAGCTCAGTTGGTAGAGTCCCAGATTGTGATTCTGGTTGTCGCGGGTTCGAGCCCCGTCGTTCGCCCCACCAAATATTGCATTATCCTAGGGCTCCTTATCTGGAGCCTTTTCTTTTGAGATTCTTATTCATGAAAAAATTCGACCTTCTCCCCGTTGTTTTCGGCCTACTGCTGTCCGTGATCGCTCTGTATTTCATGTTGCGACCATCAACTGCTACTAGCGCACCTGCGTCAACCATCCCTGTGGTTAAAGTTGGCAATATTGCTTGGGATCAAACTGAGATGACCATTGCGGATATGAAAGCGTTTGCGACGGCTACAGGCTTTGTGAGTCAGGCTGAGAAAAACGGTGGCGGGCTCAATTACGAATCCGGCTTTGTTAAGAAACCCGGTTGGACTTGGAAAACCCCATACGGTGTTCCTGCAAAAGATGCGGAGCCAGCAGTGCATCTCAATCAATCTGAAGCCGCATCTGCCTGTAGTTATTTTGGCAAACGTTTGCCTACGGAGGCCGAGTGGATCTCTGCAGCATTTATTGAGCAAAGAGCTAATCCACCTGCTGGCTTTGTCAAGGGAGAACGTTATCCATTCCCCGGTGGTAGCACGCCTGCGGTTTCCCATTGCCTCAGTGGCTGTGGTGACTACAAAGGTGTGGCTCCAGCAGGTGCACTAAACAGAGGTACTGGTCATGTCCCCGTAGGCACTACGAAGCTCGGCGTCAACGGCCTCTTTGATATGGGCGGCAATGTATGGGAGTGGACTGCTACTGAGCGCAATGGCGGCTACATTACCCGCGGCGCATCTTGGTGGTACGGCCCTGAGAGACAAAAAGAATCTGATGTGGAATCTAAGCCAGCAGATATTGGGGTGGTTTACATTGGATTTCGGTGTGTGGCTGATGCCGTGAAACAATAAGGGATGACCAATCTTGCAGTCGACCCATCCGCCATTGAAATTACTTCTGAGTACCGGGAGGTAATCGACGCTATCGAGCGTCACGACCCTTATATTTTTGTCAGCGGTAAAGCGGGCACCGGTAAGACCACTTTAATTGGCTATCTGCGTGAGAACATTCCTGGCAATGTAGTGGTAGTTGCGCCAACAGGCGTAGCTGCATTGCAGGTAAAGGGTGTCACGATTCACTCTTTCTTTCGCTTGCCACCTCGCCTGATTTTCCCAGAAGAGGACATCAAGCCTCTAAAAGATAAGCGTCTCTATAAAGATATCCGTCTACTCATCATTGATGAGATCTCGATGGTGAGAGTAGATGTAGTTGATGCAATTGATCTGTTCCTACGCGCTAACGGACCCCGTAAGAGTGAATCCTTCGGCGGCATACAGGTGATGTTTGTAGGGGACTTATTTCAGTTGCCGCCGGTTGTATCTCAAATGGATATGCAAGTTCTCTCTGAGCGCGGTTACGAAGGTCCTTACTTCTTTTGCGCTAATGCGCTGCACCGTAAAGATGTCACGATGGTGGAGTTGTCTAAGATCTTCCGCCAAAAAGACGCGCACTTCGCTGGCTTACTCAATCAGATCCGTATCAATCAAGACATTGATGAAGCGCTCGGCACTTTAAATGCGGTTT
>CAIXKQ010000078.1 GCA_903920065.1 uncultured Actinomycetes bacterium | reverse complement strand
TCTTCATTTACTTCACCAATGCAGCTAACGCTGAACCCACTTCAGTGGTGCTGCGCTTAGTAGTCCCACGTGATGCGAGATCACTTGCGACAGCCTTTTCAACATCGCGAGCCGCATCATGGAGCTTTAAATGATCGAGCATCATTGAAATAGACATCACTGTGGCAGTTGGGTCAGCGATATTCTTACCTGCAATATCAGGTGCTGATCCGTGCACAGGTTCAAACATGGATGGGAATTGACCCGTTGGGTTGATATTGCCAGAGGCGGCAAGTCCAATGCCGCCACAGATTGCAGCTGCAATATCGGTCAAGATATCTCCGAAGAGATTGTCTGTGACAACCACATCAAAGCGCTCTGGGTTGGTAACAAAGAACATAGAGGCAGCATCCACGTGCAAGTAATCAGTCGTTACAGTTGGAAATTCCTTAGCAACTTCGTTAAATGTGCGAGTCCAGAGACTGCCCGAGCGAGTGAGCACGTTGTTCTTATGAACCAGAGTGAGCTTCTTGCGATCACGTGCAGCAGCGCGAACAAAGGCATCACGAATAACACGCTCTGCACCCCGTCGAGTATTCAGTGACTCTTCGGTTGCAATCTCAAAAGGTGTGCCTTCGGCAAGAAATCCACCAGCACCGGCATATGGACCTTCGGTGCCTTCGCGCACAACGATGAAATCGATCGGCGCCTTGGTAGCAAGTGGACCCGTGACGCCAGGCATTAACTTTGCTGGGCGCAAGTTGATGTAGTGATCAAATGCGAATCTGAGTTTAAGCAGAAGTCCGCGCTCGAGAATTCCGCTCGGAACAGTGGGATCTCCAACGGCTCCAAGCAAGATGACATCTGATTTAGCAAGCTCTGCCAGAACTGAATCTGGAAGTACTTCACCTGTGCGATGCCAATATCCGGCACCTAAGTCATAGTGAACCTTGTTGACGGTAAGGTCGTATTTAGTAGCAATGACATCAAGGACTTTAAGTCCTTCACCGACTACTTCAGTACCGATTCCATCGCCGGCAATAACTGCGAGATTAATTGTGCGTGACATTAGTTCACCAACGTAACTGATCGGACTATCTCGGCGCCAGTCTCTTTCTTCACGGCTTCAGCAACCGCATCAGAGACAGCAGAATCAACGGTCAGTGCCATGAGCGCACTACCGCCAGCAGTGATGCGAGCAACCTGCATGCCGGCAATATTTATCTTGGCACTACCTAGTGCATTACCTACCGCGCCAACTACTCCCGGCTTATCTGCATAACGCAAGAAAAGTAGGTTTTCAGTCGGTGGCAGATCTAGGTCAAAGCCATCGATAGCAATGATTTTCTCCACCTTGCGGATACCCATCAGAGTTCCATCAACGGTAATTGATTTTCCGTTGTTAAGAGCTGCGCGCAGTGAAATCATGCTGCGGTATTCCGGGCTATCAGGTGTTGTCGTAACAGAAGAAGTAACACCCCGTTCTGCAGCCAGCCCTGGTGCATTGACATAAGTAACATCTTCGGCACCTGATGCAACAAGGGCTCCCTTCAGAGCGCTGATTGCAAGAATAGAAGAGTCATGACCTGAGATATCGCCTTTAACAATAATCTCCATAGAAACCGGAGTCTCACCAGCAATAGCTGTTGCTAGCTGCGCCATCTTCTCCACAAGCGGAAGTGATGGACGAATCTCATCGTGGATTGCTCCACCCTTAACGTTGACCGCATCTGGAACGAGTTCACCAGCTAGTGCCTTGCGAACTGAAACAGCAACGGCAATTCCGGCACGCTCTTGTGCTTCATCAGTAGAAGCTCCAAGGTGCGGAGTTGCAACCACTTGATCAAGTTGGAACAAAGGTGAGTCTGTACATGGCTCGGTCACATAGACATCAAGTCCAGCACCTGCCACGCGACCTTCAACGATTGCATCATAAAGCGCGCTCTCATCAAGTACTCCACCACGTGCGGCGTTGATGATGCGAACTTCCTTCTTAACCTTCTTCAGCGCTTCCACACCAATGAGGTTGGCAGTCTCTTTTGTCTTAGGCAGGTGAATAGTGATGAAATCACTTCGCTTAAGAAGTTCATCGAGCTCTACTAATTCGACTCCTAATTGCGCTGCTTTCGCTGGTTGCAAGTAAGGATCGAATGCAATGATGTTCATGCCAAATGCCTGCATGCGATGGGCAACGAGTTGTCCAATACGACCAAAGCCAACAACGCCAAGAGTCTTTTCGAAGAGCTCAGCTCCGGTGTACTTTGAACGCGCCCACTTGCCATTGCGAAGTGCAGCATGGGCTGGTGAGACAAACCGAGCAGAGGCAAGCAATAATGCAATTGCGAGTTCTGCAGCGGAGACAATATTTGAAGTAGGTGCATTAACAACCATGACTCCGGCCGCAGTAGCAGCTGGAATATCTACGTTATCAAGACCCACACCCGCACGAGCAATAACTTTAAGACCTTTTGCACCAGCAATTGCCTCTGCATCCATCTTGGTCGCAGAGCGAATCAGAACTGCGTCCACTCCGGCGCCCAGAGCTGCAAGAAGTTCAGCGCGGTTTGCACCGTCGCAATTGCGAACTTCAAAGTCAGGTCCCAGAGCATCTAGCGTTGCAGCGCTGAGTTCTTCAGCAATTAATACAACGGGTTTAGCCACGCGCGGCACTTCCCTCTTTATAATCATCCTTATTTGAGCTCTTAATCCAGGTGAACATCTTGCGAAGTTCGCGTCCTACATTTTCAATGATGTGGGTTTCACCCTTGGCACGTAGCGCCTTGAATTCAACTCCACCGGCTTCTTGATCATCAATGAAGCGCTTTGCAAATACACCAGATTGAATATCTGCAAGGACAGCCTTCATATTCTCTTTCACGCGTGGATCAATGACACGTGGACCTGAGACATAGTCTCCGAATTCAGCAGTATCTGAAACAGACCAACGCTGCTTTGCAATTCCACCTTCATACATAAGGTCAACAATGAGCTTAAGTTCGTGCAGGCACTCAAAGTATGCAACCTCTGGCTGATATCCCGCTTCCACAAGAGTTTCAAAGCCATACATCACTAGCTGTGAGGCACCACCACAGAGAACTGCCTGCTCACCGAATAGATCTGTCTCAGTTTCTTCAGTGAAGGTTGTAAGAATTCCACCGGCGCGAAGTCCACCGATTGCCTTTGCATAAGAAAGTGTGAGCGGCCATGCACTGCCAGTTGAATCTTGTTCCACTGCAACGATGACAGGAACTCCGCGGCCTGCTGCATATTCACGGCGTACTAAGTGACCTGGTCCCTTTGGCGCAACCATGCAGACATCTACTTCTGCAGTTGGCTTGATGTAACCGAAGCGAATATTAAATCCGTGACCAAAGAAGAGGGCATCGCCCTTTTTTAGGTTAGGCAAGATTGAATCTGTGTAAATATGACGCTGCAAGTGATCTGGTGCAAGGAGCATGATGACAGTTGCTTCCTTAACCGCTTCGGCAACGCTAACAACGCGCAAGCCTTCTGCTTCAGCCTTCGCACGAGATGGTGAGCCCTCTTTGAGACCAACTCGAACATCGACACCTGAGTCACGTAGGTTTAAGGCATGTGCGTGGCCTTGTGAGCCGTAACCGATGATCGCGACTTTGCGACCTTGGATGATTGCTAGATCTGCATCGTCTTCGTGATACATCGTTGCCACGGTATTTCTCCTTTAGTAGTTTCTTGCTTAGTTTTGATAGTCGGGTTGGGTACTGATTACTTCTGGTTTGCTGCCGGTCAAGACTTCCTTGATTGAAATCACGCTAATTAACTTATCGAGCTGAGCGATGACCTGCTCAAGTGAGTGACCTTCCACCCCAACGACGATAACCATCTTGGAAATTGTTGGGTCTTGGGTTGGTCCCACATTAAGTGAATCAATATTGAAGGCACGACGTGAGAATAGTCCAGCTACGCGAGCCAAAACTCCAGGTGAGTTTTCAACCAGAACTTCGAGCGTGTGTTGGCGACGGGAGGCTGTAGTCATTAGAGCTCCTGTGAATCCCAGTCGGGGGCGGTGGCCCGAGCAATCATGATCTCATCGTTAGATGTGCCAGCTGCAACCATCGGCCAGACCATAGCATCGCGGTGGACGCGGAAATCGACGACAACTGGTTGATCATTAATTGACATAGCTTTTTCAATTGTCTTATCAAGATCTTCTGGGCGATCGCAGGCAAGTCCGACGCAACCCATAGATTCGGCAAGCATTGGAAAGTTAGGAACGCGCTTTGACTCAAGTGATGTGTTTGAGTAACGACTGTCATAGAACAGTGTCTGCCACTGGCGAACCATGCCGAGTGATTCATTGTTGATAATGGCAACCTTGATTGGAATGTTATTAAGTGCACAAGTCACTAACTCTTGATTAGTCATTTGAAAACATCCATCGCCATCGATAGCCCAGACGGTTGTGTCAGGTGCTGCAACTTTTGCACCCATCGCAGCAGGAACGCCATAGCCCATAGTTCCGGCGCCACCGGAGTTAAGCCAGGTGCGTGGATGTTCGTAAGAAATAAATTGTGATGCCCACATCTGATGTTGACCAACACCTGCAGTGAAAATGGTATCGGTGCCAGAAATCTGACCAAGGCGTTGGATAACTAATTGTGGTGAAAGTGATCCATCTTCTGGAATATCAAAGCCCAATGGGTAGGTTGATTTAAGTGAATTCATCTGACGTAGCCAGGCGGTGAGATCGGGCTTGTTTTTGGCAAGTGCTGCCTTCAACGCTGGAACAAGCGCCGCCATTGTCTCTCTGACATCGCCCACAACGGCAACATCAGCATGACGGTTCTTACCAATTTCAGCAGGGTCGATATCAGCATGGAGGATTTTGGCGTTTGGTGCAAAGGTGGAGAGCTTGCCAGTAACACGATCATCAAAGCGAGCACCTAAAGTAATAAGTAGGTCAGCCTTTTGTAGCGCAGTTACTGCCGCAACTGTTCCGTGCATTCCAGGCATTCCCATATGCAACGGATGTGAATCTGGAAAAGCACCGCGCGCCATCAAAGTAGTGACAACGGGTGCACCAAGAAGTTCCACAAGTGCGCGAAGTTCAGCAGCAGCATTTGCCTTGATTACTCCTCCGCCCACATAGAAGACTGGCTTAGAAGATTGCGCAATCAGCGCTGCTGCATCGGTGATTGCCTGCGCGTTCGGTGTTGTCTGCGGCTTGTAACCAGCTAAATTAATTGAGGTTGGCCAATTAAAAGTTGTCATCTTTTGTAGCGCATCTTTAGCAACATCGACAAGAACTGGGCCCGGACGACCTGTTGTTGCAATGTGGAAGGCTTCGGCGATAGCTCCAGGAATTTCGGCAGGATCAGTAATCAGATAGTTATGTTTAGTAAATGGCATTGTGATGCCACGGATATCTGCCTCTTGAAAAGCATCAGTTCCAATTGCCGCAGATGGCACTTGACCGGTAATGGCAACAAGTGGCACCGAGTCCATGGATGCATCCATCAATGGCGTTACCAGGTTTGTCGCACCTGGTCCTGATGTTGCAATACAAACACCGGCACGACCAGAAACTTGGGCATATCCAGTTGCAGCATGGCCTGCACCTTGTTCGTGGCGCACAAGAATGTGGCGAATTGTTGAATCATAAATTGGATCGTAAGCAGGAAGAATTGCGCCACCTGGGAGTCCGAACATCACTTCAACGCCAGCAGCTTCCAGGCTCTTCACAAGAGCGGTAGCTCCAGTCATCGCGGTGCCGTTTGCTGTTGGAACATGCTTTGCCATCTTCGTACTCCTTTCCGTAATCTCATCGTGCTTAATCTTGTTAAATGAAAAAACCCTCAGATATCTGAGGGCGCGTGTGACGTGAAGGCACGCGCTATCGAATCACCACCACTGAAATAACTGACGAACGCTGTGATTGCATGCGCCTATTATCCAACGTAGGTAC
>CAIXKQ010000077.1 GCA_903920065.1 uncultured Actinomycetes bacterium | reverse complement strand
GGCCTCAGCGCAGCGATGCGACTAGCTGGCGCCGGCCGAAAAGTCACCGTCGTTGAACGTGAATCTGTGCCTGGTGGGCGAAATGGTCTGCTTAAAAAAGACGGATACTCATTTGATACCGGAACATCTGTATTAACAATGCCATCCCTGATTCAAGATGCATTCTCATGTGTCGGTGAAGATATGAAGGATTGGCTTGAATTAATGCCACTTTCTCCTTTATACCGCGCCTTCTACGCCGATGGTTCACAAATTGATGTCCATGCCAACACCGCGCAGATGGAAGAAGAGATTCGCACCAAGGTCTCGGCCGAAGAAGCACTCGGCTATCGTCGTTACGTTGATTTTGTCACCAAGTTATATAAGTATGAAATGAATGACTTTATTGATAGAAATATCGACTCCCCACTTAACTTACTGACACCTAATCTGGCGCGACTCATTGCACTGGGTGGCTTCAAACGTCTGCAACCAAAAGTAAATCAATTTCTGAAAGATCCTCGCCTGCAAAAGGTCTACTCATTCCAGGCGATGTATGCCGGCGTAAGTCCGCAGCAGGCCTTAGCAATTTATGCCGTTATTGCCTATATGGACTCAGTCAACGGGGTCTTCTTTCCTAAGGGTGGAATGCACGCTGTTCCTCGAGCGCTAGCAGCAGCGGCAACTAAGCATGGCGTTGAATTTAAATACAACACCACAGTGACCTCACTTGATAAGCAGAATGGTCGCGTGAAGGCGGTACTAACCAATACAGGTGAGCGCATTGAGTGCGATGTGGTTGTGATGAATCCAGATGTGCCAGTCGTGTGGCGTGATTTACTTGGCAAGACACCGCTAAATATCAAGCGCCTTAAGTACTCGCCATCGTGTGTGACTCTCCTTGTGGGCTCTTCGAAGAAATATGACCACATCGCCCATCACAATATTCACTTTGGTAAATCTTGGGATGGCGTCTTTGATGAGTTAATCAATAAGAAGCAGCTAATGTCTGATCCATCTGTGCTTGTCACAGTTCCGACCCACGATGACCCAACGCTGGCACCTGCCGGCAAGCAGTCGTATTACGTTCTCTTTCCAACTCCTAATTTGACTGCAAATATCGATTGGAACAAACAGGCCGGGCCATATCGCGATTCCATGATTAAAACTTTAGAAGAGCGTGGGTACACAGGCTTTGGCGATGCCATTGAAACCGAAGTAATGACAACTCCACTTGATTGGCAGAGACAAGGTATGGAGCAGGGTGCACCATTTGCTAGCGCGCATACCTTCTTCCAAACCGGTCCATTTAGACCTCGCAATATTGCCGCCGGTTTTGAAAACGTAGTCTTTGCCGGCAGTGGAACCCAACCAGGTGTGGGAGTTCCGATGGTTCTCATCTCAGGCCGTCTTGCCGCCGAACGCATTGTGGGTCCGGTTAAGTAAATGGATGCGTTGCTGCAAGCGTCTTACCTTGAATGCAAGCGACTTAACTCGCTGCATGGCAAGACGTATTACTTAGCAACGTTATTGCTTCCGAAGAACAAGCGCCCATACGTGCACGCTCTCTATGGCTTTGCCCGTTACGCCGATGAAATCGTCGATGATCTAGCTTCTACGCTCACCCCACAAGAGAAGGCGGACGTCCTTCGCAGTTGGAGTACCGGTGTATTAAATGATTTAGCGGCAGGACGCTCAACCGATCATATTGGCAGAGCCTTGGTCGATACGGCTAAGAAATTTGCCATCCCCCATCAGCACTTCGTAGATTTCTTGCACTCAATGGAGATGGACTTAACTGTTACGCAGTACCAAACATATGAAGACTTACTTGAATATGTCTATGGCTCTGCCGCCGTCATCGGCCTTGAAATGGTGCCCATCCTTGGCTACTCAGATGAGCGAGCATTCGAAGCGGCCAAGAAGTTAGGTATCGCTTTTCAGTTAGCTAACTTCATCCGTGATGTGGGTGAAGATCTCGATCGAGGTCGGGTATATCTACCTTTGCAAGAACTTGCTCAATTCGGCGTTGACAGGGCGATGTTAGAACGCAGAAAGTTAACGCCCGAAATTGTTGCAGCACTTAAGTTTCAAATCGCGCGCGTGCGCCAATTGCAAGCGGAATCTCAGGTGGGAATCTCATACTTGGATAAGGAGTCGCGCCCATGTATTCGTGCGGCGAGTGAGCTCTACTGCGGCATCGTCGATGAAGTCGAAGCAATCGGCTATGACATTTTTAATAAGCGGGCCAAGACATCAACTGCTCGCCGCGCCAAAGTAGCTGGCCTTGCTTATTTACAAGCAATCACAGCTCGTATTCGCTAGTATTTTCACGCACGGGAGCCAAGGTGGCTGAGAGGACTTCATAGAAGTCGACCGTCTGACTGGTCCGGTAATGCGGATCTAGAAATGGCAGGTGTATCTTGTTTTCAATTCTTTTTACCGCGTGGGGATATGAAGTTTCCTACCTCGAATTCATCGCTTCCCTAGTCTCATTTATCGGCGTCGCACTAGGTATTACTCGAAAGCGAATTACCTGGCCATGGTGGGCGCTCAGTAGCCTCCTGTATGGCATCTTCTTTCTGCAATACAAACTCTACGCAAGTGCCGCCCTGCAACTGATCTTTATCGCAGCAGCCATCGTTGGTTGGTATGGATGGGGACCGGCAGGTGCTAAACCAGGGCCAGTAAAGAACTCTTATCGCATCTATATCCTGGCCGCGATTTTGATTTCCACTCTGGCACTTGGCCCAGTACTTAAATCCTTGGGAGCAGCCTCTACCTACATTGATGCCATCCTCTTCTTTGGAAGTTTTGCAGCGCAGTTGCTGATGGTCTATGAGAAATACGAGAATTGGGTATTGTGGCTGGTAGTTGATGCTGGATACGTCGCCCTCTATGCCTCACAAGGGTTACTCTTTACAACGTTGCTCTATGTACTCTTCACAATCATGGCAGCACTGGGATGGAGCAGTTGGTATGGAGCTCACCGCCGCGCTATTAGATCTCTGTAAAGGTGTAGCGCAACCCGTCATCGCGATCGATGGGCCGGCAGGTGGTGGAAAAACCACACTTGCACAAAACCTGGCACTCGCATTTTCCACATCACTTTCCACCACCGTGATTCATATGGATGATCTCTACGATGGCTGGGATGGCGCACTCGATGAAGATTTCTCTTCGGTCTTAGCGCATATCGTCGGATTACATAAGAAATCAGAGAATATTTCATACTCTAGCTATAACTGGAGTGAGGCAAAATTTGATGAAGCAAAAGAAGTGCCGCGCACGCAATTATTGATTCTAGAAGGTGTGGGAAGCGGGCAAGGTTCTATCCGCTCTTCACTCGCTGCCTTAATCTGGATAGATATCAACGATAAGCAAGGTTTGGCGCGGGTTATCGCGCGCGATGGTGAATCAATAAGAGTTCCAATGGAGAAGTGGCTCACACTTCAGGAGCAACACTTTCACCTCGAAGGTACGCAGAACGCCGCGGATTTCATACTCACTACCTAGAATTTGCCATATGTCTGACCTGACCGGCGAGCTAATCGATGGGCGTTATCAACTCATCCGCCAGATGGCCAGCGGCGGTATGGCTAGCATCTATGAGGCGGTAGATACCAGACTTGATCGCAAAGTGGCAGTGAAAATCATGCATCCTCACCTTGCTCAAGATGAGCAGTTTGTGGAACGTTTTATTCGCGAAGCAAAGGCTGCCGCATCATTAACACATCCCAATATCGTTGCCGTTCAAGACCAAGGCTGGAACCAAAATGGAACACCAGCAGTTTTTCTTGTCATGGAACTCATCGAAGGCCACACTCTTCGGGAATACCTCAATGAACGTGGAAAATTATCAATCGATGATGGCATCAAATTCCTCTCTCCTGTCTTGAGCGCTCTTGCTGCTGCCCATAAAATTGGCATTGTTCACCGCGATATCAAGCCTGAAAATATCTTGATCTCCAAAGAAGGTCGCATCAAGATTGCAGATTTTGGTCTAGCAAAAGGGCCACTGCTAGGTGGAACAATGACAGCTGAATCAAGTGTGATTCTCGGCAGCGTTTCCTACCTTTCCCCCGAGCAAGTGCAACGTGGCATTGCAGATGCCCGAAGTGATGTGTATTCCATTGGCATCACGGCATTTGAAATGTTTACCGGCAACAAGCCATTTGAAGGTGATGCTCCTATTCAAGTGGCATATATGCATGTCAATAGCCGGGTCCCAAAGATAAGTTCAGTCTTGGATAACGTTCCCAAGGCACTCGATGAACTGATCTACCGGGCAACTAGTGCTAATCCTGATGAACGACCACGCGATGCTGGAGCATTTTTTGAGGAGCTCAGCGCTTTAAATCCGAAGAAGAACCAGCTGAGTCTCGAGTTAGATATTCCCATTGCACCGATGCGCCCTAAGAAGGAACCTAAGTCACTGCGCAAGCGAGTGCGCGAAATTACCGCTGCGATTCCAGTTCCGAAAGCTCAGGAAACAACGGCCCAAGTGGAAAAGCGGAAAAAGATAAGTAAGCGAGTAAAGCGAAATAGATTTGTCGCACTCGGGTTGGCAGTCGCACTTGGGATATTTGGTTGGTATGCCCTGATCGGCCCAGGTTCCCGCGTTGTTGTTCCCTCCACCGTGGGCGCAACCCAAGATGAGGTGCGCGCGGCACTTGATCCACTCGGGCTCACCTTTGTCGTTGCCGAAAAACGATTTAGTGAAGAGATTGGCGCAGAGCGTGTTATTGAATCATCTCCCGAAGGTGGCGGCCGCATTGATCAAGGCGGAATCGTTGACCTCGTAATTTCTAAGGGACCAGAGCGATATGCAATTCCGCAATTAGCTGGCCTAACTCCAAAAGCTGCTGCGAATCTGGTGCGAAAACTTCCACTGGCGCTGCAGACAAATATTGAAGAATTTAACCCAACAGTTCCGCAAGGCTATGTCATTGGTTCAGTGCCGAGCGCTGGAGAGAAAGTTAAACGTGGCACCGCAATTACGATTCGCGTCTCTAAAGGAATTGAACAAATTGCAGTTGCATCCTATGTGGGCAAGAGTGCTGATCAAGCGCTCAATGAACTTACCGAAGCTGGTTTCATAGTCAGTTCGATCTATGGCTTTAGTGAGTTACGACTTGCCGGTGAAGTTATCTCGCAAAAGCCTGAGGGTGGACAGAGCGTTAACAAAGGTGCAGAGATAGAGCTCGT
>CAIXKQ010000076.1 GCA_903920065.1 uncultured Actinomycetes bacterium | reverse complement strand
CCGGAATCACCTGGGCGATTGCCGTAACCGGCCCGGCTCGCTATAACCGTGCCAAGCAAGAGGCCTATGAATGTGGAATCGAACCTTCTCCACAAGCGCTGCAAGGTGGACGTTTTCCGGTCAAGTACTTTCTTACCGCGATGCTCTTCATCATCTTTGATATTGAAATTGTTTTCCTTTATCCATGGGCGGTCGCATTTGATCAACTTGGATTATTTGGATTAGTTGAAATGGCAATCTTTATTGGCACAGTTTTTGTTGCATATGCATATGTGTGGCGCCGTGGCGGATTGGAATGGGATTAAATCGTGGGACTAGAAGATAAATTACCAAGCGGAGTTTTACTTTCCACGGTTGAAGGTCTTGCCGGTTACATGCGCAAGAGCTCACTCTGGCCAGCAACATTTGGTCTTGCATGTTGCGCGATTGAAATGATGGCACTTGGTTCTGCGCCAAAGCATGATATTTCTCGTTTTGGTATGGAACGCTTCTCGGCATCGCCTCGTCAAGCAGATCTCATGATTGTTGCTGGTCGCGTTTCGCAGAAGATGGCGCCAGTGCTGCGCCAGATTTATGATCAAATGACAGCGCCAAAGTGGGTTATTTCAATGGGAGCATGCGCATCCTCTGGTGGAATGTTTAACAACTATGCAATTGTGCAAGGTGTTGATCACGTTGTGCCTGTTGATATTTATCTTCCAGGATGCCCACCGCGTCCAGAACAGTTGATGGATGCAATCATCAAGTTGCACACACTTATTAGCGATACCAAGCTCGGTCCAAACCGGGAAGCGGTTATTAAAGAGGTAGAACTTGCAGCGATGAATGCCAAGCCAACCATTCAAATGAAGGGTTTGCTCGCCTAAATGACTCAAGAACAGAACGGTATGTTCGGCGCTGCCGGAACGGGAGATACCTCGGGATACGGCGGACTTGTTCGCACCGCGGCAGCAACTGGTTCAACTGAGCGCCCATACGGTGGATATTTTGACGATGTTGCTGATGATTTAGAGCGTGCATATCCTGATTTTGCTGATGCCATAACTCGCGTTGTCGTAGATCGTGGCGAACTGACTTTGCATATTAAGAAATCACGTTTAGTTGAGGTCGCATTTATCTTGCGCGATAAGTTGAAATTTGAAATGTGTATGGGAGTTTCTGGCGCGCACTACCTAGATCGCACAGGTGCTGAACTCGTTGCGCTCTATCCATTGCTCTCGCTGACAAAGAATCAACGTATTCGCCTGGAAGTTGCTACCTCAGAACTTGATCCACATATCCCATCTCTTGTTGAAGTATGGGCTGGCAATAATTGGCATGAACGCGAAACCTTTGACATGTTTGGAATCATCTTCGATGGTCATCCTGGACTTACTCGTATTTTGATGCCCGATGATTGGGATGGACATCCGCAACGTAAAGATTATCCATTGGGTGGAATCGCAGTTGAGTACAAGGGCGCAACAACGCCTGCTCCATCACAACGCAGGAGCTACCAGTGACTACAACATTTGATCCATACGCATCATCACGCGAAACCACAGAAGGCACAGTCTTCTCAGTTACTGGCGGTGATTGGGATTCACTCGTTTCCGAAATTGGTGAATCTAAAGAAGAACGCATTATCGTAAATATGGGTCCACAGCACCCATCTACGCACGGAGTGCTTCGCCTCGTTCTTGAACTTGAGGGTGAAACCATTACTGAAGTGCGTACCGGTATTGGCTATTTGCATACTGGAATTGAAAAGAACATTGAATACCGTAACTGGACGCAAGGCGTCACATTTGTGACTCGCATGGATTACCTGTCACCAATTTTTAATGAAACTGCTTACTGCTTAGCTGTTGAAAAACTTCTTGGCATCACTAATGACATTCCAGAGCGCGCTTCTGTGATTCGCGTTCTCATGATGGAGCTCAACCGAATCTCCTCACACATGGTCGCACTTGGCACAGGTGCACTTGAACTCGGTGCCATGGGACCAATGTTCTTTGCCTTCCGCGATCGCGAAATAATTCTTGATACCTTTGAAGAGATTACTGGATTACGTATGAATATGGCATATGTGCGCCCTGGGGGAGTATCGCAAGATCTTCCAGCCGGAATGGGCGTCAAGCTTCGCGAAGTAGTCAAGACGCTTCGTAAGAACTTTGAAGATAATGCCAAGTTGCTTATCGGTAACACAATCTGGATGAAGCGCACAGAAGGTATTGGTTATCTCGATCTAGCAGGCTGTACAACACTTGGAATTACTGGACCAGTACTTCGCTCTGCCGGACTTCCATGGGATCTACGAAAGACACAGCCGTACTGTGGATATGAAAATTATGACTTTGATGTCATCACAGCAGATACCGCAGATGTCTATGGCCGTTTCTTAGTTCGTATGGCAGAGCTAGAACAATCACTTCGCATTATTGAACAAGCAATCGATAAGTTAGATGCACTCGAAGGTCAACCAGTAATGGTTGCCGATAAGAAGATTGCCTGGCCGGCGCAGTTAGCACTCGGCGCTGATGGCCTAGGAAACTCACTGGAGCACATCCGTGAAATTATGGGATCTTCTATGGAATCACTGATTCACCACTTCAAACTTGTTACAGAAGGATTCCGAGTTCCAGCAGGCCAGGCATATGTGGCAATTGAATCTCCACGTGGAGAACTTGGCGCACATGTTGTCTCCGACGGTGGCACTCGCCCATACCGCGTTCATTTCCGCGAACCATCTTTTAATAACTTGCAAGCAACTTCTGCCATGAGTGAAGGCGGAATGATTTCCGACATTATCGGCGCAGTTGCTTCTATCGATCCTGTTATGGGAGGGGTGGACCGCTAATGGCTACCGATCAGATTTTGAATCAAGAAGTAATGCAATCAATCATTAAGCGCTATCCACGTAGCCGCTCAGCAATCATGCCGCTGCTCCACTATGTGCAATCAGTATCTGGTTATGTAACAAATGAAGGCATTGAATTGATATCTGATCTACTTGATATTGAAACTGCAGAAGTATCTGCAGTGGCGACTTTCTATACCCAGTACAAGCGCAAGCCGGTGGGGGAATATCACGTAGGAGTCTGCACCAATACCTTGTGCGCAGTCATGGGTGGAGATGCAATCTTTTCCGCTCTCAAAGAGCACCTTGGCATTGAAAATGATGGCGTTACAGATGATGGAAAAGTTTCACTTGAACATATCGAGTGCAACGCTGCTTGTGATTATGCACCTGTCGTGATGGCTAACTGGGAGTTCTACGATAACCAAACTGTTGAGTCTGCTAAATCTCTGGTCGATGCCGCGCGCTCTGGAAATCCTCCAGCACCCACACGTGGTCCAAACAAACTTGTTACCTACAAGCAAGCATCGGCAGTTCTTGCCGGACTCGATGACGGACTTGCACGCGAAGGTGTTCAAGCTGGTGGCCCCACACTCCTTGGCCTAAAACTTTCAAAGGAAGGTAAGTAATGTCAAAGTTAACTCCCGTCCTTTCGGCACATTGGGATGAAGCAGATTCATTTACCATCGAGGCTTACACACGCCACGGTGGATATACCGCTTCGAAAAAAGCACTTGCCATGGATCCTGATGCAGTCATTCAAATGGTGAAAGATTCTGGTCTTCGTGGTCGCGGTGGTGCCGGTTTTCCTACTGGTATGAAGTGGGGGTTTATTCCACAAGGTGACGATAAAGATCACTACTTGGTAGTTAATGCTGATGAATCTGAGCCAGGAACTTGTAAAGATACGCCGCTTCTTATGGCTAACCCACATGTATTAATCGAAGGTTGCATCATTGCTTGTCATGCCATTCGAGCAAAGCGGGCATTTATCTATATCCGCGGTGAAGTAACACATGTAGTCCGTCGTGTGAATGCTGCAATTGCAGATGCATATAGCGCAGGGCACCTTGGGAATGGAATTGATATCACCCTTCACATTGGAGCAGGTGCATATATTTGTGGCGAGGAAACCGCGCTCCTTGATTCACTGGAAGGTTTCCGTGGGCAACCACGTCTGCGCCCACCATTTCCAGCAATTGCTGGTCTTTATGCTCGCCCGACTGTGGTCAATAACGTGGAATCAATCGCATCTGTTCCGGCAATTATCAGCAATGGCGCAGAGTGGTACCAATCAATGGGCACAGAGAAGTCAAAGGGTGCAACGCTTTACTCACTTTCGGGCCATGTGAATAACCCTGGCCAATTCGAAGCACCGCTTGGAATTACTTTGCGTGAAATTCTTGAAATCGCTGGTGGAGTTCGCACCGGACATAAGCTCAAGTTCTGGACTCCTGGTGGATCTTCCACTCCACTGTTTACCGATGCCCACCTTGATACGCCACTGGATTACGAGGGTGTGGCAGCAGCAGGTTCCATGCTTGGAACTAAAGCACTGCAAATCTTTGATGAAACAACATGTGTAGTGCGCGCAGTACTTCGCTGGACTGAGTTCTACAAACATGAGTCATGTGGAAAGTGCACACCATGTCGCGAAGGCACCTGGTGGTTGGTACAGATCTTGCGCGATCTGGAAAATGGAACAGGTACAGAGGCAGACCTTGAGAAGTTACTTGATCTTTGCGACAACATTATGGGCCGCTCATTTTGCGCACTCGGTGATGGCGCAACGAGCCCAATCACATCTTCGATTAAGTATTTCCGCGATGAATACATCGCACACCTGACAAACGGTGCCTGCCCATTTGATCCCGTGAAATCAACACTCTTTGTTGGGGCGGTGAACTAATGACTACAACTCAAGATTCTGCAGTTGCCGTAGAACTGATCACTGTTGTGATTGATGGATTTGAAGTCTCTGTTCCAAAGGGAACACTGATTATTCGCGCCGCTGAAAAACTTGGCATTCAAATTCCACGATTCTGCGATCACCCACTTCTAGATCCAGTAGGAGCATGTCGTCAGTGTCTGGTTGATGTTGAAATCAATGGTCGTGCATTTCCAAAGCCGCAAGCTTCTTGCACAATTCCGGTGGAACCAAACATGATTGTAAAGACACAACTGACTTCACCTGTTGCCGATAAAGCACAGAAAGGTGTGATGGAGCTGCTACTTGGTAACCATCCACTTGATTGCCCAGTCTGCGATAAAGGTGGCGAATGTCCATTGCAGAACCAGGCAATGAGCAATGGGCGCGCAGATGCCCGCCTCGATGGATATAAGCGCACCTTTGAAAAACCAATCAATATCTCTTCTTCCGTACTACTCGATCGTGAACGTTGCGTTCTCTGTGCTCGCTGCACACGTTTCTCTGAACAAATTGCATCAGATGCCTTTATTACTCTTAACGAGCGTGGCGCCCTACAGCAGGTCGGCATTTATGAAAATGATCCATTTAAATCTTACTTCTCAGGTAACACAGTTCAGATTTGCCCAGTGGGTGCACTCACCGGTGCTTCCTATCGTTTCCGTGCTCGTCCCTTTGATTTAGTTTCTACGCCATCAGCTTGTGAGCATTGTGCGTCAGGCTGTGACATGCGCACCGATGTTCGACGAGGCAAGACCCTT
This sequence comes from uncultured Actinomycetes bacterium, assembly GCA_903920065.1. GTDB lineage: Bacteria > Actinomycetota > Actinomycetes > Nanopelagicales > Nanopelagicaceae > Planktophila. The sequence goes on along the minus strand of CAIXKQ010000076.1, from coordinate 376 downwards.
CGTCGACTTGCTGGAGATGATGCATCAGTTAATGAAGAGTGGAATTGCGATAAGGGACGTTGGGCATTTAAGTATGTGACCGCCCTCGATCGTCTTACTCACCCACTTGTGCGAAATGCAGAAGGTGTACTTGTACAAGCATCATGGCCAGAAGCACTGGCAGCAGCTGCAGCTGGACTGAAAGGAAAGAAGGCAGCTGTTATCACTGGCGGTCGCGTTACTACCGAAGATGCCTATGGCTATTCCAAGTTCGCCCGCATCGCACTTGGCACAAACGATATTGATTTCCGCGCACGTGTGACTTCAGATGAAGAAGCTGACTTTCTGGCCGCACACGTAGTTGGCTCAACTGCCACCTATCGCGATATCGATATGG
>CAIXKQ010000075.1 GCA_903920065.1 uncultured Actinomycetes bacterium | reverse complement strand
GTATTAAGCGCACCTCGGTGTGGAGTTGGCGCTAAGAAAGGAGAATCTGTTTCCACAAGGAGTTGATCGTGTGGAACTAACTTCACCGCTTCTCGTAGCTCCGGTGCATTCTTAAATGTCATTGTGCCGGCAAAGGAGAGGATATAGCCGCGCTCGATACAGATTTTCGCCATTGCCACATCACCTGAGAAACAATGAAAGACAGTTTTTTCTGGGGCTCCTACTTCTAGCAATACCGATAAGACATCCTCGTGAGAATCACGGTCGTGGATAACCAGCGCCTTCTTAGTCTTTTTAGCTAATTCAATATGCCATTTAAAGGATTCTTGCTGGCGCTTTTGCAACTCTGGTGGAGTACGGAAATAATCTAACCCAGTTTCACCAATTGCGCGCACGCGTGGTTCTTGCGCAAGTTTTTCAATGATGGCCCAGTCGTGTTCTAAATCTTTAACTACTGGCGCTTCATTGGGATGGAGTGCAACTGCTGCTAAGACTCTTCCCGGATAGTGATTGGCAAGATCAACACACCACTGAGATTGTTCTGCTGAATATCCAACCTGAACAACACGATCAACATTTACTGATTTAGCCTCATCTAAAATCGTGCGCACGGCATCTGAATCAGCTGCGTCATTAGTAACTATCTCAAGGTGTGCATGTGCATCAACAGTAGGAACTGGAAGTGGCTCTGGAAGTGGAGCTTGCTGGCGCTCAATATCTCGGTTGTGGCGATCTGCCATAAAAAATTACTCTTTAACTTCTAACCGTGGAAAGAGAACCGGGGTCTTAGTCACTATTGCACCTTGTGGAAGTTGTCCCCATGTTGCAACCTGTGAAATCTCTTGCTTACCAATTTCACCAAGTGCTGCTTGGGCACCGAGTGATTCCCACAAAATTTGCGTGGTTGCCGGCATTACTGGGTGTAACAAGATGGCAAGTGCGCGTAAAGATTCAGCGGTGTTATAAAGAATTGCTTCGAGTTCGCCCTGATTAGCTGGATCTTTCGCAAGAATCCACGGCTCTTTCTCAGTAACAAAACCATTAACCCGCTTGCAGTAATCCATGATGGAGTTAATTCCACCCTGGAAATCAAGTGCCACCATCGCTGCATCAGCCTTCTCCACCGTTTCCTTCAGAGCTTGCTCGAGCCCGGCATCACGGGCAACTGCTGGCACAGTGCCACCACAATACTTTTCAATCATTGCCGCAAGTCTTGATGCTAGGTTTCCAAAGTCATTTGCAAGTTCTGATGTGTAACGGGCGCTCATATCTTCCCAAGAAAATGAACCATCGCTACCAAATGGAATAGCACGAAGGAAGTAATAGCGAAATGCATCGACCCCAAAATGGTCAGTAATATCAGAAGGAGCAATACCGGTGAGCTTTGACTTACTCATCTTCTCGCCACCAACAAGTAACCAACCGTGGGCGAAGACTTTCTTCGGAATATCAATTCCGGCAGCCATCAACATTGCCGGCCAAATCACAGCATGGAATCTCAAAATATCTTTTCCTACTAAGTGCACATCTGCGGGCCAGGTAGCAGCAAATTTCTTGCCGCCTTCTGAATCAGGTGCGTCAGTCAGCCCTACCGCTGTGGCGTAGTTAAGGAGTGCGTCAAACCAGACATAAACAACTTGATCTGTATCCCACGGAACTGGAATCCCCCAGTCAAATGTTGAGCGAGAGATTGAAAGATCAGAAACGCCACCTTCAAGAAATGAAACCACTTCATTGCGGGCACTTTCTGGCTGGCATGCTTCTGGGTTTTTCTTGTAGTGATCCAGAAGTGGCTGGGTGAAATCAGAGAGTTTAAAGAACCAGTTGTTTTCATTAACTAGTTCAATTGGCTTGCTGTGAATCGGGCAGAGTTTTTCACCATCGGCATCGATGAGATCACCTGGTAGTTTAAATTCTTCACAGCCAACACAGTATGGGCCTTCATATTTTCCGGCATAGATATGTCCTGAATCTTTTAAGGATTGCAGAAACTTCTGAACTCGTTCTGTGTGCCGTGGTTCGGTGGTACGAATAAAATCATCATTTGCAATATTGAGAGCTTCCCAATTCGGTTTCCACGCCTCAGCCACTAACTTATCGACCCAGGCTTGCGGGGCAACGTTATTTTCTTCTGCCGTGCGCATCACTTTCTGGCCGTGCTCATCTGTTCCTGTTAAGAACCAGACTGACTCACCACGTTGACGATGCCAACGAGTAAGGACATCGCCGGCAACCGTTGTATATGCATGGCCAATATGTGGCGCATCATTTACATAGTAAATAGGCGTTGTCAGGTAGAAAGACTTCATCTGCTCATCTTATTCGCATCGACTACCGCTGCATAAACGATCTTCTTCGGAATCGAGAATTCTTCGGCAACGGTGGCAATTGCTCCCTTGCGGTCCATTCCGGCCACTTCATATTCACGAACTCGGGCAACGGCATCATCTGCTGTGCGCACTTCTGACCCTGCGGCAACTCCAGCAATCACAAGTGTTATTTCGCCCAAAACCTCACGACCTTCGGCCCACGCAATAAGTTCTGAAAGCGGTCCTCTAATTGTTTCTTCGTATGTCTTTGTCATTTCCCGACAAATCGCGGCAGCTCTATCAGCGCCCAATATCGAAGCAGCATCTACTAGTGATTCATGTAAGCGATGCGGTGCTTCAAAGATCACCATCGTGCGTTCTTCAAAACGAAGGGATTCATAGAATGAAGTACGTGCACCGTGTGCGCGAGGTGCGAAGCCTTCAAAGGTGAAACGGTCTGTTGGTAGGCCAGAAAGTGCAATTGCCATGGTGGGAGCACTTGGTCCCGGAATAACAATGGTCGGTAGCTTTTCGGCGATGGCATCTCGCATAAGACGAAATCCTGGGTCACTAATTGTTGGCATTCCAGCATCGGTAACTACCAAGACTTCTTTACCTTCACGTAATAGCGTGAGAATTTCTTGGGTGCGATCACTTTCATTTCCTTCAAAGAAGGAGATGATCCGCGCCGTAAAAGTGACTCCGAGATCTGATGCCAATCGATGAAAACGACGTGAGTCTTCGGCTGCGATGATCTCGGCCGATTCAATTGCCATTTTCAGGCGTGCGCTTGCATCGAGGGGGTTTCCCAGTGGAGTTGCAGCAAGAACTAGTGCCATATGCGAATACTCCCATATTCTCTGCTTATGATTGCAGCGATTGCTCCCATAGTAATTGCGCTTATCTCACTCGTACTTCGAGTGATGAATCTCGGTTCGATTAAGAGCTTCATCTTCGATGAGGTCTACTACGTCGATGGTGCTCGTGATCTACTGAAATACGGGGTAGAAGTTTCTGGGTCTAAGCCAGAATTTATTGTTCATCCCCCACTGGGTAAATGGATGATTGCCAGCGGAATTAAAGTCTTTGGTGATAATCCATTCGGCTGGAGAATTGCCACCGCGGTAGTTGGCTCGCTACTTATTCTCGTTATTGCTCTCGTTGCACATAAGTTATTTAGAGATCCACTCCTTACTGGCCTTGCAAGTGCGCTGATTGCACTTGATGGTTTGGCACTGGTTCATTCCCGCACATCACTACTCGATAATTTCCTTACCTTCTTTATTCTCCTTGCCACATATTTCTTTGTCACAAAACAATATTGGTGGACAGGTTTGATACTTGGTTTAGCCCTTTCCACAAAATGGAGCGCTCTCTATTTCATCATTGCCTTTGGGTTGATCGCGTTTTATCGAGCCTTCTCGCATCACACAGGAAAAAGTTTGGTCAAGCCAACTGTGCAACGAGTTCTGCAGTTCGGTGTTCTTCCTGTGGCTGTCTATGTGTCGTCATGGTCAGGTTGGTTTGTCAGTAACCGTGGCTGGGCTAGAGATCACTCAACAAATATTCTTAATTCATTTATTTACTACCACCAACAGATGTTGGGTTTTCATACCGGGCTCACTGAAAAACATACCTACGAAGCCAATCCATGGAGTTGGTTATTCATGGGCAGACCCACATCGTTTTTCTATGAGTCACCCAAAGGATGTGGTGCGAAATCATGTTCGCAAGAAATAATCGCACTCGGCACACCACTCTTATGGTGGCTAGGTATTGCTGCCATCTCATTCATCATCGGTCTCTGGGCACGATCTTTTTTTACCCGCCACTTTGATCCAGCAGTGACAATCATTATCACCGGATTAGTAGCTGGTTACTTGCCTTGGTTCTTCTTTCAAGAGCGAACAGTCTTCACCTTTTATGCAATTATCTTCGAACCATTTGTAATTTTGGCACTGGTATTTGCCGTTCGCTCAATCCTTGCCACCTTTAAGGTAAGAGGTGAAGTGATGGTGGCAGCGTTATTTATTCTGATTTTCCTTAACTTCGTCTATTTTTTGCCGATATATCTAGGTGAGGTAATTACCTACGATGCTTGGCAGGCCAGGATGTGGTTTCCTAGCTGGATTTAAATCAGTTATTCGTTTGCAGCGCGGATCTCGCGAAGTCGCTGCACCGCTTCATCGGCCAATTGCTGATCAAATATCTCATCTCGTGAAGGAGCAGCTGCTGCCAGCGCTTCGCGTTCTAGACGTTCTTGCTCATCTGTCCACTTGCCGGGTTCTGTGAGATCAATAATGCGCTTGGGTGTGATGGCCTTTGGCGCATTCACATATGTGGGAACAGGAACCTCATTGGGTTGCCACTCAGAACGTGATTGCGCAGTTCCTTTAGGTAGAACTGTGACGCCCGTTAACTCACGTTCAGCAAATGGAATCCAGTGTTCTTTTGATACATGAACTTCGGTTGTCCTATTAGTTAGTACTTCAGCAAGATTTGTGTGTGAGACGCCTTCGGTTCGCTTATGTAGTTGATCAACGCGACGACGTTGAATCTTTTCTCTTCCCGTTTGACGTCGCACATGTGCGATGTATAGAACTAGGGCTGTTGCTGGAACAGCGATTGCTACATATGTGAATGTTTGCATGATTGCACCTACCGTCGTGAGTATGAGTGTTGTCGAAATAATGAGGAAAACAATTCTGCGGCGCATAAGTTGCTGCGCAACTCGTCCGGCGCGATCAACATCTGTGTAAATGGCCCCGGTTCCAATTTGGGCACCTGGTGTAGTGCTAGCTACGACTCGCAGTGCACTCTTATAACGTTCGACGCTCTTTCCAGAAAATTCATTTTTATTGTGGACCCACCGGGGTAGAAAATAGGCAACCCACATCCCGATGATTGCCAAATAGATGATTCCTGAAGCCATGGTGGATAAAGGTTAGAGGTGCACCCCCTTAACTCTGTGGATTTCGAGGGGGGTTTAACGGATTAATTCGTTAGTTTTAACAAAGCATTTGTGATCGCGCCAAGCTCCATCGATGTGCAGAAAAGCCTTCTTAAATCCTTCGAATTCAAAGCCTGCTTTCTCTGCAACTCTGCACGAGGCGTCATTTTCAGGTCGCACATTGATTTCGATGCGATGTAATCCAAGTTGGGTGAAACCGAATTCAGAGATGAGTTCTACCGCTTGGGTGGTAAATCCTCGGTTGGCAAAGTTCTTATCAATCCAATAACCGATATGAGCCCCACGCATGGCGCCGTAGGTGACGCCCCCCATTGTTATCTGACCCACCAGATTCTCGTTATGCCAGATAAGAAATGAGTAAGAACGGCCAGCGCGTGCTTCGCGCCTAAACAGACTCACCATTTGAAAAAAGGTAGGGCGCACGCTGGAATCTTCATAAGCTGGGCTGCCAGCAGGAATATTTGGCAAGGTTGCTTCCCAAGGATCTAGCCACTCGCGATTTTCTGTTCGGACTTGGGTCCACTGTGATTTATCCCGATATCGCATGGGGCGCAACGTCACTTCGCTTCCGGAGAGCTTAGTTGGCTGCATTATCTGCTCTTAGATGTATCGGCGTTCAAGCACAACTACGGTGACAGAATCTCCGGCAGAAAGTTTAGTATCACTCTCACTGATTGCAATGAGTGAGTTAGCATCTGACAAGGTTGCTTGTTCATCTTGCGAACTCAGTGGTGTGACAGATTTTCCATCTTCACTGAGTACGGCACGAACGTAGGAGCGAACTCCACTTTTGGAAGTAATTGCCTTATCAAGTTTTGCCTTCAGCGATGGCCGGTGAATTGTTGCTGTCCCGAGCATGGTGCGAATCATGGGGCGCACCAAAAGTTCAAATGAGATGTAGGCCGCGATGGGATCTCCTGGCAGCGTCACCACCGGAGTCTTATCAGGACCAATAGTGCCAAAGTTGTGTCGGCCACTTGATTCAATGGAGAGCTCCACGGTCTTGATCTCACCAATTTTTTCGAGTGTTCTTGTAATGAGATCAAAGGAATCATCGTGGCGTTCACCGCTGATAATAATGAGGTCAGCGCGAACTAATTGGTCTTCAATCACATCTTGTAATTGAGATTCATCATCTGGGATTGAATGAACGCGGTAGGCAACTGCGCCAACCTCGCGCACTGCAGTGGTGAGCAACCAAGAATTTGTTTCATACTCTTCATCTGCTTTAAGTGGAACTCCCGGTTCAACTAGATCGGGGCCGGCTGAGATAACAACAACTCGTGGGTGTGGTCGTGTGGGCAGGTGATCAAGACCGATGGATGCGGCTAATCCGATTTGGGTTGAGCGGATACGACTGCCGGCCTTCATCACTAAGCGCTCACCGGCATAGATATCTTCAGCAAGTGTGGCATCGTGGGCATCAAGTAATGGCATATCAAATGGCTCAAGGGGGCGACAAAGTTCTAAGAGTGAAGCGAGAACTTCATCTACGCGCGCAGCTTCTGACATAATCACTAACCTTACTTGCACGGCACTAATTTCTAGGGGATTTCCATGGGTATCAGCGAAGAAAAGGCCAGCCTTCGTACTCGTTACCGTCGTGAGCGAAGTGAACGTTATCTAGAACACTCTTTTGAACATCTTGCTGATTCACAGGAGTTTCACAAAGCAAAAGTTGTTGCAAGCTACATCTCTTATGCAGATGAACCTGACACAACAGCCTTGAATCTGGCACTGATTAAAAAAGGAAAGATTCTGCTTCTGCCTCGAATAACAGGTAAGGATCTTGAGTGGGTGAGCTGGAATGGCGAGCAAAGTCAGATTTCACAGAGTAAGAAGATTGCGGAACCGAAAGGTCCGGCCGTCACCGAACTTGGCGATGTTGAAGTAATTGTTGTGCCCGCTCTCAGAATTGATCGCAGTGGATATCGCCTTGGACAAGGTGGCGGGTATTACGACAGAGTACTTCCACAATTTTCTGCATTTTCAATTGGCCTTATTCACCCTGATGAAATCTCTAGTGAAGATCTACCTCGCGAGCAATGGGATATCCCACTTCATGCAGCGGCAACTCCAGATTTAGTTATCCGCTTTCAGCGATAGTTAAGGGAGATTTCGAGCAATTACTATTCTTTGAATCTGGTTGGTGCCTTCATAAATCTGAGTGAGCTTGGCATCGCGCATCATCCGCTCAACTGGGTAATCAGAGACATAGCCGTAACCGCCAAGAACTTGCACTGCATCTGTCGTTACCTTCATTGCAACATCGGTTGCATAGGTCTTACTTGAGGCAGAGAAGAAACGTAAATCTTTATCACCGCGTTCACTTTTGGCAGCGGCAGCGTAGGTAAGTTGTCGTGCAGATTCAATGCCGATTGCCATATCTGCCAACATAAATTGCACACCCTGAAAGTCAAAAATCTCTTTCCCGAATTGTTTTCTCTCATGGGAATACTTCTTTGCCACATCAAAGGCGCCCTGCGCCAAACCGAGAGCTTGTGCTGCAATGGTAATTCGAGTGTGATCTAAGGTGTCCATGGCAAGTGCGAAACCTTTGCCCACCTCACCAATGCGACGATCATCGCCAACTTCCACATTATCGAAATACACCTCGCGCGTTGGTGAACCACGAAAGCCCATCTTCTTCTCAGGTGCGCCAAATGAGACTCCGGGATCAGATTTCTCAATCACAAATGCGGTGATTCCTTTTGAGCCAAGTGAAGAATCACTTTGTGCGATGACTGTGTAGAACTCAGATTCACCTGCGTTAGAAATCCACTTCTTGCTTCCATTAATAACCCAACCATCGCCTTTGCGCACCGCCGTTGTTTTCAGCGCTGATGCATCAGAGCCTGCCTCAGATTCGGAAAGACAGTAGGAGAAACCTTTTCCTTGAGTCAGGGGGCGTAACCAACGCTCTTTCTGTTCTTTACTTCCACCAAGAATAAGAGGAAGTGATCCCAATTTGTTTACCGCTGGAATAAGGGAAGCCGAACCACATGCTCGAGCTACCTCTTCAATGATGATGCAGGTGGCAAGAGCATCTGCGCCATCGCCACCGTTCTCAGTTGGCACATGTGCGGCAAAGAGAGCAGATTTCACGAGTGCGTTATGTGCTTCTTGCGGATATCGATGCTCTTCATCAACAGCGCGCGCAAAAGGTGCAATCTCTTTTTCAGCCAGCGCTCTCACGCTATCGCGAACGTCGTTGTATTCAGCAGGAAGTGTGAAGACGTTTTCTAGACTCATTGCTGACCTTCTCTCTCGCTGCGGCGCTGTAATTTACTTAGATAATTATTGTATTGCGCCAAGTCATCTGGTTCACCCATGGCCGCCATGCGGGCTTCATTGCGATCTATCCGCTTAG
>CAIXKQ010000074.1 GCA_903920065.1 uncultured Actinomycetes bacterium | reverse complement strand
GATGTAATTCTCGGATGCACCAGTGACTACATGTTCAAAACGAATCGATCCCTTAATAAGTGGGTGAAGATCTTCAGCAGTATTTTGAGATCCCCAAATTGGGTCTTCTCGGTGCACCAAAGTATCTACCTTATGCGGATTTATCGTGCGATAAATGAGAGCCGCCCTTCTGAGAACTGACCACAATAAAAGTCGCTTCATGCGATTAATGGGATTTTGACGAGACATCTTTGTCTTACTTGCCAGGCCATAAAGAATCTTCGCAATTTCTTGCCCACCCAGCGGATCAGGAAGATGCTCACATTGCTGATGTAACCGCTTGCGAACTTCTGGATCTTGTAATTTTCTTACTGTTGCAGTGATGTTGCTTAAATCTGCCTGGTCGGCGCGTAAGGCGAAGCCCATGTCATGACACCATTGTGCGCGGGCTTCTTGATCGTCAGTTCCACGAATATTAGAGACAAAAACTGTTGGGACTTGCGCCGGTAAAAGTTCATGAACTCCGTTGTATCAGGTGGCACAGACGCTTGCAACTAAAGCGCGCAATACATGAGCCAAAGGGAAATGGCGCACTACCCGAATATCCAAGCCATCGGGTGCCAACGAGGTGCCATTCTTATCAACTGGATCTTTGGTGAGTACAACCTGCAGATCTTTCCATCCAGTAAGCCCAGAGAGCGCAGCATGCATTTTCTGATTCACATCACTATCACCGGTGCCAAGTTGCACTAGTACAGCTGGGCGACTGACATCAAGACCTAAAACTTTTCGAGCGTCATCGCGTGAAAGAGCCTTATCTTTTTCAAAGAGTGAAACTGGAGCGGTAAGGATTGCTTCATTGCGCCCAGCTGTTGGTCCAAAATCATAACCTCGAGCAAAATCTCCAGGTTCAATAACCTGATCAACTAATTGCGATTGGAAGGGAAGAACGAAGCGCAAGAGATTTTTCTGCCACATACCTCGTCGTATCCACACAAGTTGCAATTGAGGATCCATTAATTTAGTTGCAATAAACCCTGGATAAGGAACAACGCCATCGAAGGCAATGACGCTGGCCCCAGTTTCCTGAGCTATCGCAATTAAGCGATCGCGAAAATAGGTATCCCATTTACTGCGCGGCATCCACCCGCGAGTCTTTCCTGGAATGTATTCACATTGAAAACCGGTTGCCGATGGAATCTCGGCAATTCCTCCAGCAACAGAGACAATCACAGGGGTGGCAAATTCCTGCACTGCTTTTGCTATCGCAGTTGCTCTGGCGAGATGCCCCATTCCGATTCCATTGCTTGTCGCAAGGATTATTGTCGGTTTAGCCATTGCGCAATACTTTTCGAAGAATCAACTTCCCAAGCTTTTGGATAAAGATGAAAAGCTGCGCAGGAGAATTAATCTTCTTCCCCTCACGCTTGAGAAACCGATTGAAGCGCTTGATGCGAGATTTTCTACCAGCATTGAGCTGAAGAAACTTCTCATCTGTCATCCAATTTAGTCCCCATTGTGTAGAGATATTTTCATACACATCTCCACCCGAGGCGAGAGCGCGAGAAAGCGCTGGTGCAAAAATCACAAAAGCTCGATTATCTTCCTTGTCCACAACTCCCACCAAGCCATGGCCTTGAGTTATCTGTAAGTCAACCAAATGCTTTAAATCAACCTTTGATTTGCCTTCGATAAATATGTAGTGCGGTGTTGCACTTGGTTGAATTAATTCAATAACGCTATCGATTGTCACATTCATTTCTGAATCAATTTCGACAAAGGTATAACTCTCATCTGCCTTTAACCAGCTATGGATTTCCCGAAGGTCTGCAAACTTATCTGCAGTTGGCCAATATCGACTTCTCAGAAGCTTCCATGGGCCCATCAATGTGAAATGAGCGGAAGTACCATTGACTGCTAGCAGCTCCTGCCTGCGCAGGAGCAACTCTCTCAAGGTTAAATTGCGGGGATCAACAAAGACTTGGAATGTAGGAACTTTCCAATCAAATTCATGGCGCGCCCGGACTGAATGCATTTCAGGAATAAACTGCGCTAAGGCCGGATCATTGTGACGGTGAATCAACTCCTTATTCTTTTCAACTGTGCTAAATCCTAAATGCCAGGAGTGCGCTTCTCGTTCCGGAACTGTTCTTAGCCCGTTTACAAAAATACGCCAACCTAGTTCAGTATCTTCACCAGTGATTAGTTCGCGGTTATAGCCGCCAAGTTTTCTCCACTGAGAATTCATTATTGAAAATGTTGCACCTACAAAAGTCCGGTAACCTTCAAGTGCGGGATTTACTAAATCCTGCGTGCGATTGACTCGCTCTTCCCACAACTCTTTACTCCAGCTCTGAGAATGTAGCTGATGGAAGCCACCTTTACGTAGCGATTCTGCAAGGACCGCTGGCGTGTAATCCCAGTGGTCAACAAATCGCTTCCAACCTAGGACTGCAAAATCATCTGCTTCATGATGCCACTTCATATGGTGGGCAAGATGGTCAGGTTCAAAAACCATATCTGCATCGATGAACCACAGAACATCTTCTTTGAGTCCTGCTGCAAAATGATTAGTAGCCGCAGTCTTTCCCCAGTGAGATGGCGAGTTTTTATACTTCAGTAACCGGGTTCTTTTCGGTGAAATTGAAGGAATAGTTATTGGCGTGCTACTTCCATCGTCAATGACATAGACGCTGACCAAGCGAGATGGGTAACTCTGCAAGGTAAGAGAAGCTAAGACAAGATCTAATTTCTCTTGTCCATCTTTGCATGCAATAACCACAGCCACTGACAGCGAAGGTCTACTCAATGGCGCAAGATTCTGAGGGCGGCTAAACCTAAAATTGGTACTCATAGGAGATTACCTCCAAATACTGGGTGTCTCCATCTTCCGACTACATGTTCATTTGCGCCATTGAGATACTTGGAGTAATTGGTTGCATAAGTATGGAATGTAAAGGTGCGGCGATAAATGTATCCGGCTCCAAAAGTTCTCCAGATTTTTCCACCGTTGT
>CAIXKQ010000073.1 GCA_903920065.1 uncultured Actinomycetes bacterium | reverse complement strand
CGCTCATTTGTGGCCACCGCCGACCTCTCCTTACCAGTTGGGCCGGCAGCGACGTCCCTTCCCCGGCGTCGCTATCGCAATAGATCCGTCGGCCGGCGGTGACCAGAGCTGAGCGCTTAGTAAGTAAGACAGAAAATGGGAATGGGGGAGAAGATGCAACATATATCTGTGATGCGCGATCGTTGCGTAGAACTCCTTGCCCCTGCAATTGAAAAATCAGAGAATCCAGTTGTTATCGATGCAACCCTTGGTTTAGGTGGACATACTGAGGCGCTTTTAGCGAGATTTAAAAATCTCACCGTCATCGGTATTGACCGAGATGAGATTGCGTTAAGCCGAGCGAAAGAAAGACTCACCCCATATGCAGATCGATTAAAGACTGCCCATTGCGTTTTTGATGAAATTTCTGCGGTAGCAAAAGGCTTTGGCTTTAGCCATATCAATGGCGCCCTCTTCGATTTAGGGGTTTCCTCCATTCAGCTTGATGAGTCAGAACGTGGTTTTTCCTACTCCCAAGATGCTCCCCTTGATATGCGTATGGATCGCAGCCAAGGGATTACCGCATCTGAAATTGTTAACACCTACGAGCCAGGCAAATTAGTTCACATTCTTCGCGCCTACGGGGAAGAGAAGTTTGCAACCCGCATCGTTGAAAACATTGTCAAAGCTCGCGCGAAGGCGCCTTTAAATTCAACGACTGAACTTGCAACGCTAGTAAAAGAGAGCATTCCTGCCGCCACCAGACGCACCGGTGGAAATCCAGCAAAGCGAACCTTTCAAGCGTTACGTATTGAAGCAAATGATGAACTCGGTGCAATTTCGCGCGCACTACCCGATGCTCTTGATTTATTGATGGTGGGCGGGCGCCTGGTTGTGATGTCTTTTCAATCACTGGAAGATCGCATCGTTAAAGAGATTTTTGCCGAAGCATCAACATCGAAGAGCCCGCGTAATCTTCCAATCGAACTTCCGGAATATGCGGCTAAATTCTCACTTGTCTTTCGTTCAAGTCAGACCCCGTCGGAGGAAGAGCTAGCGAGTAATCCACGTTCTGCTTCAGTTCGCCTTCGCGCAATTGAGCGGGTGGCTGCCTAATGTCATTAGCAACTGCCCGCGCGCTATTACCTTCGCGCACACCAGCGAAGAATCGCAAACCGGTGGGGGAGCGAACCGCCGATGTCATTCTTGGGCTATTTCCCGATGTGAATAGCGGAGCGCGAGCTACTCAGAAATACTTTGCAAAGTTCCTCACAATTGTCAGCTTGGTTGGATTTCTTGCACTTCTTGGAATCAATACCTTGTTAGCGCAAGATGCCTTCACACTCTCGAATCTTAAATATGAAGCTAAGCAGTTGGCAGATCAACGAGATGCAATCAATCGTGCAATCGATTCACATGCGGCGCCTGAAAATCTTGCCGCCGCTGCCATTGTGCTTGGGATGGGTCCATCAGAGACTCCGGTCTTCTTAGATCTCACTCCTGCGGTGGGTGCAACCAATGGGTAATCTGCGACTGGCTCATTCCCGGATTGCCATCCTTGTTACTGTCATCTTTGGCGTGCTAATTCTCTTTGCCTGTCAGCTTGTTCGTGTGCAAGTAATTCAAGCCAATGCATATCAAGCAAAAGCTGCGAATGAGATGCAATCCACGAGAGTCATTCCCGCACCTCGTGGTGAGATCACCGATGTTAACGGAATTGGCTTTGCTCGCAGCGTCTCTGCCATCAATATTGTTGTAGACCAAACTCAGATTACCGACCCGGCCCGGGTGGCAGCATTTGTCGCTCCGATTTTAAATCTTCCGGCAGAAGATATTCAGAGCAGCATCACTGGGACTCGAAAGTACGCAATTGTGCTTAAATATGCACGTCCAGCGCTCTGGGATCGACTCACAGAAGAGCTTTATAACTACAACAAAACACTGGCGGGCAAGGAACTTGAGAATCGAATCATTGGTTTCTTTCCAGAACGGGTATTCATTCGCGAATATCCATCCGGTTCCCTGGTCTCATCTCTGATTGGTTTTGTGCGCGCCGATGGCATTGGCGCATCAGGTCTTGAATCAGGGCAGAACTCAGTGATTACCGGTACCGATGGTCGTTACTCCTATGCCCGTGGATATGGTGCTGAAATTCCAGGCTCGCAGCGCGAACTAGTCGCAGCCAAATCAGGAACTAATATTCGTCTGACAATTAATCGTGATGTTCAGTGGGTGGCAGCCGAGGCAATTTCACAGGCGGTAAAGGATTCAGCTGCAACAAGTGGAACAGTTATTGTGATGGATCCAAAAACTGGTGAAATCGTTGCGCATGCTACTGCGCCTACCTTTAACCCAAATAACACAAAAAATGTTGCACTCTCACTGATGCGAAATCCATCAGTTCAAGATGTGTATGAGCCGGGCTCCACTGGCAAAGTGATGACGATGGCTGCAGCACTGGAGGAGAAGACGGTTTCACCAACTACAGTCTTTACTGTTCCATACATGCTTAGGCGGGGCGGATCTACTTTCCATGATCACGAGAGGCATCCGATTCAACACCTGACTACATCGGGAATTCTTGCCGTCTCAAGTAACACTGGAACTATTCAGGTGGGTGAAACTCTCAGCCACGATACTTTATATAATTACTTGCGAAAGTTTGGAATTGGATCAAAGACTGGCTCCGGACTTCCAGGAGAATCAGCTGGTCTCTTACGACCTGTCTCAGACTGGTCTGGAACAACAGCGCCCACAGTTGCTTTCGGTCAAGGGTATTCACTGACAGCGATGCAAGCGACAAGTGTCTTTGCCACCATTGCTAATAATGGAGTTCGCGTTTCACCCACAGTAATTGCAGGAACGAGTGATGCATCTGGACACTTCACGCCAGCTGCCAATAGAAGTTCCACGCGAGTGATCAGTGAAGACACAGCAGTCAAACTACGAATCATGATGGAGAGCGTTGTCTCGGCTCAAGGAACGGCGCCGAGTGCGGCAATTCCTGGCTATCGAGTAGCTGGCAAGACTGGAACTGCGATGCGCTATGACCAAAATACCGGTCGCTATAGCGGTTACACCGCATCCTTTATCGGATTCGCACCAGCAGATGCTCCTCGTTATGTCATCAGCGTTACTTTGCAAGATCCAAAAAATGGTCACTATGGCGGATCACTCGGTGGGCCAGTGTTTAAGAAAGTCATGACTTTTGTCTTGCAATCAGAACATGTTGCACCTACTGGAACAAAAGTTCCGCCAGTCGCACTTAATAAATCAGAGCTCGCACGAGTTCGAGTCACACAGATAGCGACGAAGAACCAATGATTCGCCCGCTTGCAAATTTCTCCCTCAACCTATTTGAGGTGGCGCAACTTGTAAGCGCTGAAAATATTGAGGCTATCAAGAAGCCAGCTGCAGGTATTGAAATCACAGGAGTAGTGCACTCTGATTCTGAAGTTGAAGCTGGAGATATTTTCTTAGCAATTCCAGGAACAAAGGTGCATGGGGCAAGTTTCATGGCCGCAGCCGTTGCTCGTGGAGCAGTTGCAGTTGTTACCGATGAAGCCGGAGCATCCCTCACAAGTGCCTTACCTACGTTGGTGGTCAAAGATGTTCGCGTCGCCGGCGCCATCATTGCCTCATCACTGTATAAAGATCCCACTCGAGACTTAGCCACAATCGGTATCACCGGCACCAATGGCAAGACCACCGTAACAACCTTGCTCTATCAACTCTTTGCAGGTGCCGGGCGCGAGACAGGACTTATTGGCACGATTGAAACCAGGATTGGATCTGAGATTCTCAAAAGCGTGAGAACAACCCCGGAGGCACCTGAATTGCAAGCTCTATCTGCGGTGATGCGGGAAAGACATATGCGAGCGTTAGTGATGGAGGTATCTAGCCACGCACTATCCATGAATCGCGTGAAAGCTTCTCACTTTGCAATGGTTGGTTTTACCAACCTCTCGCAAGACCATCTTGATTTTCATAAGGATATGGAATCTTATTTCACAGCTAAGGCAAAGCTGTTTACGTATGAGTATGCCGATCTTGGTTTTATCAATATTGATAATGAGTACGGTGCAAGACTGGCTACGCAGTGCGAAATCCCAGTTGTCACTCTTTCGCGAAGTAATAGCGCTGCCCAATGGCATTTCACTGCGATTCACACCATTGCATCAGGGGCTGAGATCAGCATCAGAGGTAACGGCGGAATTCTGATTGAGAGTAAGTCTTGCTTACTTGGTGGATATAACTTAGATAATCTACTCATGGCAGTTGCCATCGCTCACGAATCTGGAATTGATCCCGTTGAAATCGCGTCACTTATTCCTGCTCTTACTGGAGCCCCCGGCAGAGTGGAACCTATTTCACTAGGTCAGAATTTCACCGCACTGGTTGATTATGCGCATTCACCTGATGCCGTTGAGAAAGTACTTGCAGCAGCTCGCGAATTCACAAGTGGGAAAGTGATTGCGGTATTGGGTTGTGGTGGAGATCGAGATGCAACCAAGCGCCCTCTGATGGGACAGGCACTTGCCAGCGGTAGTGATGTGGCAATCTTTACTAGCGATAATCCACGTAGTGAGAGCCCGGCAGAGATCTTGCGTCAGATGACGGCGAAATTAGCTATCAATGAGCCATCAAAGATTATTGAAGATCGCTTAGCTGCGATTACCTATGCGGTGAACCTAGCTTCCGATGGTGATACCGTCTTGATTCTGGGTAAAGGTCACGAGATGGGTCAGGAAGTCGCTGGCGTTATTACTCCATTTGATGATCGACTCACGCTGGCGCAAGCGATTGAGGCTAAAAAATGATTCCTATGCAAGGGATGAAAATCGCAGAAATTGTCGGAGGCACATTCCATGGTGATGATGTCACGGTTACGCAGGCACCTGTCATTAACTCCGGGAAAGCGATTACGGGTTCCATCTTTCTTGCAATAAAGGGCGAGAATGCAGACGGCCATGATTTTGTTGAAGATGCACGTGCACACGGTGCGGTGCTCACGCTAGGAAGCAAGGCAGTACCCGGTCCTCACATTATTGTCGATGATGTCGTTCTCGCAATAGGAAAATTGGCGCACCATGTTCGCATGCAATTGCCAAACCTGACAGTTATTGGAATTACTGGTTCACAAGGAAAAACAACGACGAAAGAGTTACTAGCCTCAGTACTTTCTAATGTTGCCAAGACAGTTGCCCCGTCTGGAAATTTCAATAATGACTTGGGAATGCCAATTTCATTATTAGAGTGCACTGAAGAGACTCGATTTTGTGTAGTGGAGATGGGTGCGCGCCACGCAGGTGATATCGCAAAGCTGGCTGCTATAGCGGCGCCAAATATTGGCGTTGTCTTAAAAGTTGGCTCTGCCCATAAAGGTGAGTTTGGTTCAGTTGAAATGATTGCGCGAACCAAGTCCGAATTAATTTCGGCTTTGGCACCGAGCGCCGTTGCAATACTAGGGACCTATGATGAGTTCACGCCAAAGATGGCGGCGCTTCATAGCGGAAAGACTTCTTACTTTGGTGAGAAAAGTAGCTGTGATATTCGTGCCACAGATATTGAATTCCGCGAAGGCAGAGCTCATTTTGATTTAGTTACACCGGAAGGCAGAACTGCGGTAGGACTTCGTATCGTTGGCTTGCACCAAGTTGCCAACGCACTTGCTGTTGCAGCTGTTGCCACCGAACTCGGACTCTCACTTGATCAGATTGCTAGCGGGCTATCAACGGCTGAGTCTGGTGCTCAATGGCGGATGGAGATTATTGAACTTCCGCACTTGCTTTTGATTAATGATGCATACAACGCCAGTCCAGAGTCCATGGTTGCAGCCCTCGGCACGTTAGCTCTCTTTGCGCAAGAACGCGGGGGAGAGTCATGGGCATTCTTGGGAAAGATGCATGAACTCGGCGAGTCATCCCAATCTGACCATGCCGATATTGGCACCCTTGCCTCTGAGCTTGGAATTGACCATCTGGTCTGTGTCGATGCACCGGAGTATGCAAGCTCAGCAGAAAATGGATCTCACACCACAATCCATTTATGTGACAGCAAAGATGAGGCGAGTGCTATCGCGCGCAACCTCAACCAAGGAGATGTGGTCTTAGTGAAGGCGTCTCGTTCGGAGAAACTTGAAGAGTTAGCACAAATGATTTCGGCGCAATGGAGTGAAGGGATGGTTACAGAGTGAAGCTCATCTTGGTCGCTGGCGCCCTCGCACTCTTCTTCTCTCTCTTCGGAACTCCCGTATTGATCAAAGCACTTGCCCGGCGCGGTTACGGGCAGATCATTAGAGATGACGGTCCAACTACTCACCACACTAAACGTGGAACGCCCACTATGGGCGGCATCATCATTATCTTTTCCGCACTTATTTCATACTTATTTGCCCACCTAGTACTTGGAAGCACTATCTCGGTTTCAGCAGTTCTTATTCTCGGCCTGGTTCTGGCACTTGGGCTCGTTGGTTTTCTCGATGATTACATGAAAGTCGCTAGACAGAATTCAGCCGGAATATCAGGTAAGGCGAAGATTTTTGGCCAAGTATTTTTTGCTTCCATCTTTGGATATCTCGGCACTCACTTCCCAGATAAAGATGGTCTCACTCCAATATCGCTCAATCTTTCTACGCTGCGTGATACCGGAATCTCACTCGGTCCAATCCTGGTTGTTATCTGGATTGCATTTATGGTGACTGCTACAAGTAATGGAGTCAATCTCACCGATGGCCTTGATGGTCTTGCAAGCGGTGCATCTGTGATGACCTTCCTTGCTTTCATACTTATTGGGGTTTGGGAGTTTGGACAAAGTTGCGCAGTAGCTGTAACAGCTAATTGTTATAACGTTCGAGATCCACTTGACCTCGCAGTTCTTGCTGCCGCATTTGCAGGTGCCTGTACCGGATTCCTTTGGTGGAATGCATCACCGGCCAAGATTTTTATGGGTGACACCGGCTCACTAGCTCTCGGTGGAGCGCTAGCCGGGATGGCTGCTTCACTTCGAGTAGAACTTCTCTTGATTCCACTCGGCGGAATTTTCGTCATCATCACACTTTCAGTTGCACTTCAAGTTATCTACTTCAAAGCAACTGGTGGAAAACGCTTATTTAAGATGGCTCCTTTGCAACACCATTTCGAATTGCTGGGTTGGGGTGAAGTCACGATCGTGCTGCGATTCTGGATTATTGCCGGCCTGAGTGTGGCACTTGGACTTGGACTGTTTTATACGCAGTGGGTTGCTGGATAAATACCAGGTAGCTATGCCACAGAATTTATATGTCGAATTATCTGACAAACGCATCCTGGTAGCAGGGGCAGGTGTCACCGGTATTGCTGCAGCGCGTGCACTGGTCAAGCGTGGTGCGCAGGTAAAAGTCACGGATGAGAAGGTTCAGGAGTTAGAGGGCTTTCACCTGCTTGCACTAACTGAGGTAGAAATTTCAGAGTTTGATCTACTTCTTCTTTCTCCAGGCTGGCGCGAAGATCATCCGCTCGTAATCTCTGCCCGAAAAAAAGAAGTTCCCATCATCAAAGAGATCGATCTAGCCTGGAGCCTTAAAAGCCCTACTCAAAAATGGATTGGCCTGACTGGAACAAATGGAAAGACATCAACAGTAGAACTCACTGCTCACATAATTCGTACCGGCGGAGTTTCTGCTCTCGCCTGCGGAAATGTAGGAACAACAGTGATTGAAGCTGTTGAATCCCCAGAAAAGTACGAGTTCCTGGTTTTGGAACTTTCCTCCTTCCAACTGCATTGGTTAGAAGATGCTCATTTTGTCTCGGTAGCAATTCTTAATATTGCCGAAGATCACGTTGATTGGCATGGAAGCCTTGATGCTTATGCCGCAGATAAATTCTCTATTCTTGAAAAGAGCAATACTGCAATTCTTAATGCAGAAGATGGACGGGTAGTCACCCATAGTGCGCACTGGCAGGGGCGAAAGGTATTTTTCTCACTAGATACTCCGGCGCCAGGTGAAATCGGAATCGTGGAAGAACTCCTTGTAGATCGCGCCTTTGTGGCAGATGCCCAAGAAGCGGCCATGTTCTGCGAACTCGCTGAAGTATTACCCACCGTTCCGCACAATGTTTCCAATGCTCTTGCGGCTGCTGGGCTAGCAAGAACTGCTGGTATCGATCACGAGAAGATTCGGGAAGCAATTACGACATTTAGGCCGGGGCGTCATCGCATCGAAACTGTTTTAGAGAAAAATCGCATCACCTGGATTAATGATTCCAAGGCTACAAACCCACATGCAGCAGCTGCTTCGATCATGTCCGCACTCTCGGTGATTTGGGTTGCTGGTGGGCTGGCTAAAGGTGCTGCGATGGAAGAACTCGTTGAGCGAATCAAGAGTCGGGTGCGCATTGCCATTCTTATCGGCGCCGACCGTGAATTAATTGCAGCAGAGCTGCGTTCACATGCCCCACAGATTGAAATCATCCTGATTGACGCACCTGCTCACTTTCAGATTGGTGCACCTGATAACTCTCTTATGGAATCAGTAGTGCGAAGCGCGCGGGATAAAGCGCTGCCTGGGGATACGGTTCTGCTTGCACCTGCTTGCGCATCAATGGATCAATTCCTCTCTTACGCCGATCGTGGAGATAGATTTGCCCAAGCAGTAAAGAAGGT
>CAIXKQ010000072.1 GCA_903920065.1 uncultured Actinomycetes bacterium | reverse complement strand
GTTGTGCAAGGCTCTGGAATCTTTGCTAGTGGATGGGGTGCAAATCGTGCTGCTGTCTATGGCGTTGAAGAAGAGAAGCTTGGTGCGTTCTATGCCCAGCGCAGCATCTTAAAACTCGAAGTTCTTCCTTCACACATAGCTGCAGCTGCATTTGCATTTGTTGCAGGAGATTTACCACTGACAACTGGGTCACACATCCCCGTTGATAGCGGTGTAGCGAGTGCATTCCTGCGCTAACTATGGCTTCTTACGCAGCGATTGATTTAGGCGCAACCAGCGGCCGTGTGGCAGTTGGAACAATTTCGGATGGAAAAATCTCCTTCGAAGTTATTCACCGATTTACCAATGACCCCATTGACGATCCTGTAGATGGACTTCTCTGGAATTGGTCCAAGCTTCAAGAAGAAGTACTTGTTGGGCTGAATATGGCGGTGCAGAAATATGACCTAACTTCGGTGGCCGTTGATTCCTGGGCTGTGGATTATCAACTTCTTAATGGAGATGGCTCGCTCAACAAGAGAGTTTTTTCCTATAGGAATTTGCGACTCGAAGGGGTTATGGAAGATACGATCAAGCATGTTGGTAAAGAGCGAATCTATAAAAGTACTGGAATTCAATTTCTTACCTTTAACACGATTTATCAATTGATTGCTGGGCTCTCGATTGATGAATTTGAGAGTGCGAGTCAATTTCTGATGCTTCCCGATGCGCTTAATTATTTTCTCTGCGGAAGTATGACTCAAGAAGTCACTAATGCCTCTACTACTCAATTACTTAATTCAGTTACCCGTGATTGGGATTGGGATTTGATTGCTGAATTAGATTTGCCAAAGAGAATATTCCCCGCACTTCATGAAGCTGGAGCACTGTTAAATAAGATTGAAGGCCATGGGCAACTCGACGGGATTCAAGTGGTGGCAGTGGGTTCACACGACACCGCATCGGCCGTTGCAGCCGTACCTATGACTAATCCTGAAAAATCTATTTACATCTCAAGTGGAACGTGGTCTCTGGTTGGTTACGAGAAATCGCAGGCAAATACTTCCAACCAAGCATTTGAAATCGATTTAACAAATGAACTGGGTGTAGAGGCAACTGTGCGATCCCTGCGTAATGTGGCTGGAATGTGGTTGCTATCAGAGTGTCAGCGCGACTGGGCTGCCCAAGGATCAAGTACCAAAGTCGAAGAACTTGTTGCCGCTGCGCAGAAGGTGCCCGCTAATTCTTTTCTCATCGACCCTAATGATCATCTTTTCTTAGCTGCAGGAAATATGGTTGGCCGTATAGCCGAGTATTGCATTGCAAATAACGCACCTGTTCCTAGTACACCAGCAGAGTATGCACGTTGTATTTTCGACAGTTTGGCTACTGCCTATGATCAGGTAATCTCTGATTTTGAAGCGGTTGAAGGCCATTCATTTGATGTCATTTATGTGGTGGGTGGAGGCAGCGCCAATGATTTCCTCAATCAATTGACAGCCGACGTCACTAGAAAAAAAGTTATCACCGGCGCAGTAGAAGCCACTCTCTTAGGAAATATAGGTATGCAGGCTATTGCTGCTGGCGAAGTCTCGGGCTTGGCGCAACTTCGTGAAATGATTTCGGCATCGATTACCCAGAAGATTTTCCTTCCTTCGTAAGCACTCTGCCTCTAGACTAATCAACATGCGCTCATTGCTCTGCGTTCCAGCTAGCCAGCCAAAGATGGTGGAAAAGGCTCTGACGCTCGATTGCGATCAGATAATTCTTGACCTGGAAGATTCTGTGACGCCAGCAGATAAAGTGGCGGCTCGTACCTACCTTAAAGATTTTCTAAGCAAAGTTGAAACTAAGAAGAGAATCTCTCTGCGTGTTAATGAACTATCAAGTGCCTTCGCCAATGCTGATATTGATCTCATCTGTGGTTTTAATCCACAACCTCTTAGTTCAGTTATTCTTCCTAAAATTCATAGCCTTGATGATGTGAATAGTTGGGCCGCCAAACTTCCGACCAATACGCAACTCGAAGTGCAAATTGAGAGTGCGATGGGGCTCATCAATGCACCACAGATTGCATCTCATCCTCAAGTTATCTCTCTTGCCTTTGGGCCAGCAGATTTCATGGCATCAGCCGGAATGCCAAGCAGTAATCCTGGAACTCCATGGCCAGAAGCAGCGAACGCACTGCAATGGCCGCTTATGCAAGTTGTGATTGCAGCACATGCACACGCAAAGACTGCCTACGATGGGCCTTACTTTCAAATCACTGATGATGCTGGCCTCTCAAGCTCTGCCCGCACGGCCCGTGCTTTAGGTGTTGACGGAAAATGGGTGATTCATCCAAATCAAATCGCTCTGGTAAATGAAGCCTTCACGCCGAGTCCGGCAGAGATTGCACATGCGCAAGAAATTATCGCTGCATTTAACGCATCATCTGGTGCTACTAATCTTGATGGCCTCATGATTGATGAAGCATCAAAGAAAGTTGCAGAGCGTTTATTGGAAAGAGTTACTCAGATTCGCAAGTAGCCTTAAGTTTGGCCAGCAGAATCGCTAGGCACACTCCCAGAAAAAATTACTTCTTCTGGCGATACTTATTAACTACATCCTCGTTGATTTCGATACCTAGTCCAGGCCCAGATGGTGGGTAGACCCAGCCATCTGTATGGGTGAGAGGTGTTGAAACGAGATCATTTTGCATGGGGTTAGCAAGCGGCTTAAATTCAAAGAGCTTAAAGGCCAAGCTACTAAAGCTAACCGCAATACTTGCCGCAGAGACAATTGCAGATGACCAAGCGTGAGCGTTGGCTTGTCGTTTTGCTGACTCAATGCGAGAGACAATCTTTGTAAAGCCCGTGACACCTTCTACGCGGCCAGGATCAATACCAAATACATCGCATGTGCCAGTGGCAATAATTGCCTCATAGCCGGCAACATTCCATTCGCGCTCTCCGTAAGCGATGAGAGTTTTAGTCTTATCACGAAGTGTTCGGTAACCCTCAGGGTCCCAAGCACCGAGTGGTTCTTCGATCCAATCAATGTTGTATTCATCAAATGCTTGCACGCGCTTTACCGCAGTTGCAACATCCCATTTGATTGCGTAGCCAAGATCGATAATAAGTTTCTTATCAGGTCCAATTGCCTCACGCATCTGCTTTACATACTCAACATCGCGATCGTGTTCGTATCCAAGATGTGCATTCCCGCGCTTACCAAATCCGACTTTTACTCCTTGCATTCCAGTTGCAAGCCATCCTTTAGCTTGCACAGCCATTGCCGGAATTGATGAGTCGTGAGCATGACCGGATGCAATTGCTGGAAGTTTCTCGTGTACAGGTCCGCCGAGTAAATCAAGCAAGCTTGCATCGAGTGCTTTACCTTTAAGATCCCAGAGTGCGATATCAATTGCAGAAAGTGCATATGCCGCTAACCCACCACGGTATCCATACCACCAATAGCGTTCGCGAATTGAACTCCAAATTGCGTGGTTATCAATCGGAGACTTACCAATAACGAATTCGGAGAGTCCCTCTATAAGGGCTGCGACTGCAAAATTTGCCTCTTTGAATTGGGTGATTGATTCACCCCAACCAACAAGACCGTCATCGGTCGTGATTTTAACCAAGCAGAGGTATCGCTCGGCATTAAAGTCATTGGGTTCAGGGTAGGCGACTGGAATCGGCTCAACTTTTACAATTTTCATAGGAACCCTTTTCGTTGTCGGGATATATCTACTATATTCCCAATTGGTATCGTTTCCAGATACTACTCCCAGCCCTGGGAAATGGGAAGAGTTATTTGGATAGTTAATTTCAATTTCAGATGTTTCCGGGGCAAAGTCCACATCGTGGACATAGTTAGAATCACTGGCCTTCTTTATCGTGCGGTATGACCACCATCAACGGCTAGAACTATTCCAGTAACCATACTTGATGCTGCAGAAGATAAGTAAACAACCGTCCCAACAAGTTCTTCTGGTTGACCCATTCGTCCTAAAGGAATATTTCTTGTGAAATATTCGGCGCCCTCTGGGTTTAGCAGAATAGCCTTCTCCATCATGGGCGTTCGAAAATGAGTCGGTGCAATTGCGTTAACTCGAATTCCTAGGGTTGCCCACTCCATCGCTAAGGTGCGCGTAAGAGCGTTGATTCCACCTTTGCTGGCAGAATAATTGGCATTTCCATTTGTGATTCCTACCAGGCTTGCAATCGATGATATGAAGATCATCGAACCTTGAATTTTTGCCTTGATCATCTCTGCTGCTGCCAGTCGCACAAGATTCCATGAGCCAGTTAAATTGATATCAATTACATCCTGCCAATCGGCATCGAGCATTTCAACTGCAGGACTACGCCGACCAATTCCGGCTCCTGCAACAACAATTTCTGGAACTCCGAATTTCTCGATTAACTGCGCCAGACAACTTGCGAGCGCGGCTTTATCTCTGACATCTGCTATCAAAGGGGTAGCGATGCCACCCTTAGAAATTATTTCATCGCAGACTTCTTGCACCTGATCTGAAGCAAAATCGAGCGCTCCAATTTTGGCGCCTCTAGCCGCCAGACCAATGGCGATAGCTCTCCCAAGTCCGCTTCCCGCCCCTGATATCAGCGCGGTTTTGCCTGCTACGGAGAACAACGGATCGAGGGAATCACTCATGCAATTGCACCTCGGAAGAGCTCCATCCCTCTAACTCCGACAGGAATCCTCCAGAGTCTTCCTTCCATTGGTTCGGCGACTGAAAGAGTGTCAATATCGCCAAAATCGGTGATGATTAGGTTCTCTCCTTCAAAGACACAATTGAGAGGCACGCCCCCGGTTTTTAGAAAATCAATATACGTTCCATCAGGCTTAAGGATGTCTACACCTCCACCTTTATAAGTAGTGATCCACAGATTTCCATTTTCATCAATCTTTAGGCCATCAGGTACGTGGGTTTCAGGAAGCTGTGCAATTTTCTCTGACGTGCCACCTGGACGTAATCGATAGACACCACCTTCATATGAATCTACCCAAACAACAGTGCCACCTGCTTCTGCAACTATTCCGTTGGGATAGGCGGCAGGAATTTCATCTAAAAGTTCGCCGGTGCCATCAGGATTGACAGCAAAGATGCGACCAAGGCCTCTATCTTCAGGAAGGTAATCTGCTGGGTCAGTAAAAAATAGTCGACCATCTGGTCCAAAGCTCAAATCATTTGGGGCTTGTAATTTATATCCATCTACTTCCTCAACAATTATTTCGACCCTGCCATCAGGCCAAGCCTTTTGGATAGAAGGTACTGACATAACTTTCGCTCTCCATGTACCAACCGTGCCACCATTTTGAGTGATGTAAACAGCTCCATCTGAACCCACTCTGCAGGCATTTGGTCCACCACCACAGTCCGCATAGTCATGAATTCCTTGCGTCGATGACCAAGCAATAATTTTACTTGTATATGTTTCGACCATCACGATACGGCCATCAGGCAAGATGTCAGGACCTTCTGGGTGACCTAGCCCTGTTGCCAGTGTTTCAATGTGTGCTTTCATTTGGTCTCTCTTCTAACGTAAATTGTAGAGTGAATTAACTGGCGGCTTAGGATTCTTTGTGAGTGAGTTTTGATATTTTTCGAGCTAAATCTTCTAAATCGGTACAGGCGCTTATATCGATCTCACCTACTAGTTCACCTAAATGCATAACGCATGCACGATCGGCGACGTCATAAACTTCTGATTCCTCAGTGCAAAGAATCACTACTGCGGATTTACCCTTGGCATGATTTTTTAATAAAGCGTAAATATCTGCCTTACTACTCATATCAACTCCTCGAGTTGGCTCTTCGAGTAAAGCTAAAACAGGCATAGTAGAAAGTGCTGAGGCGATTGCGACCTTTTGCTGGTTTCCACCACTCAAGGACTTCACATTTAACTCAAGGGAATCAGATTTAATCGTGTATTGCGCTTTAGATTCCGAAGCTAGGACTTTGGAATTCTTGTTCGACAACCAACCAATTTTGTTGGAGATTGAACTGCCATGGCGTATTACTAAATTCTCACCAAGAGTCAGATTCGCAAATATGCTGGATTCTCTGTTAGCTGATACAAAAGCAAAACCAGAATTCTTAGGGTCAACTAATGCATTATCAATCAAGATACTGCCCGACGCTTTCTCAACGCCCGCGAGTGAACGTATTAACTCTCTTCCTCCAGAGCCTTCAACGCCAACTATTGCAATGATCTCTCCAGAGCGAATTTCTAAATCTAAGCTGTTAAAAGCATTTCCGTGATGAGTCCAATTTGCAACATTGATAAAGTCGTTTTCAAAGATTCTCTCTTTGCTTTGTTGGCTACCTCGTTGACGCGATTCTTCCATGACTAAATGTGTTGCAATATTTTCTGCAGTTAAAGCTGAGCCTTCAAAGAAGGCATCGGCTTTGCCATCGATGATGAGTTGAACTCGATCCGAATGTTCTACTAGCTCAGCTAACCTATGTGTGATGAATAAAACAATGTGACCAAGGTCTTTCAAGTGATGCATGGCATGGAAAAGGTCCTGGGACTCTTCTGGAGTTAGTGCAGAGTTTGGTTCATCAAATAGGAAAATTAAGGCGTTACTCAGAAGTGCCCGGCCAATCTCCACCCGTTGAGCGACAGCCAGAGGAAGTTCGCCGAGAATCCGATTCTTGAATTTCGTAAGCCCCATCTCTTCCAACATATCCGACTCTTTTTGGGAAGATTTTGGGCGAAGTAAATTTTGGTTCTCTCTCACAATAAGAAAGTTGTCGATCACACTTAAGTTCGGATAAATCTGCAACTCTTGATGGACCACTGCTACTTGGGAAATTGGTGAACTCTCAGAACCATCTTCATCTTTAATGGTGATGCTTCCAGAGTCGAGTTCTACATCTCCTGACAAAATCTTTATCAAAGTGCTCTTGCCAGCGCCATTAGGCCCTGCAATTCCTAGGATTTCACCGGATTTAGCTGTCAGGCTCAATTGACTCAGGGCAATTGTTTTGCCATACCTTTTGCTTACATCTCTTACTTCTAATACCTGCTTCATGCCCGTGCTCGTCTTCGTCTTAGGACCACATCAATAACAACGGCTCCAATGGTGACCGTGCCCAGGAAGATTTGTTGAGCAAATGCTCCGGATGCCAGCAATGAGAGTCCATTTGATATGACCGAGAGAATGAGTGCTCCCAAAATTGTGCCAGTGACATTGCCAATGCCACCTTGCAGGCTAGCGCCACCAATAACTACTGCAGCAAAGACTGGAAAGAGGAAAGTCTGACCGGCGTTAGGTTGAATTGTGCCGATGAAAGAGAAGTCCAAAATGCCCGCGGTGGCAGCTGCCATTGCACACAGGATGTAGGCAAAAAATTTATATCTTTTGACCGGGAGTTTGGCTAGTTCAGCAGCAACCTTGTTCCCACCAATAGCTTTGATTCGAAATCCATAAATGCTGCGCGATAAAACAACCCAGAAGATAACCATCACTACGACCATCCAAATCGCCTGTACGGGCAATCCGGCGGGTAGATCCTGATTAGAGATTCCCCGAAAGAATGAAATTGAATCTTTGGAAGTGTGTGAACCTACCGGTGGAGCCGCGGTGGCAAAAGTATTTGAGTTACCTATCAATAATGTGAATCCGAAAATAAAGGTACTCGACCCAAGAGTGGCGATAAAAGATGGGATTTTAACAAAGGTAGTAAAAAATGCATTGAATGCTCCCCAGAAGATTGCTAAACCATAAGCAAAGACAAGGGCGAGCCACATTGGCCAATTCCAGGCAAGAAAAGCGACTGCAAATGCGGTCGTGCAGAAGCCGTAGAGGCTTCCAAAAGATAAATCAATTTCTCCGACTATTAATACAACAGTTAGCCCTAAGCCAAGAATTGCTAGTGAGCTTGCGTAACGCAATAACCCTAAGAGGTTATCTACATAAAGAAACAGTCCGTGAGACAAAACAGAAAAAACAAGCATGACCAGGAGTAGGGCACAAAATAGACCTGTTGAATGTGGAAATTTGAACTTGCGTTCACTCGTTCCAGAACGGGGTGCTAACTTCTTTGTCAGATTCACTTGCAGTAGTCCTCTCTAGAGAATAGAGAGTTGGGTAAGCGCAATCTGCACTTACCCAACGTCTCTATATTTCTTGCTTACTTAGTTATTAGCTCCAGTGAGCTTGTTAAATGCAACGCGTGCTGCATCTAAGTTGCTCTTACTGACTGGGATGAGGTGCTGTGTATTTGGAGCAACTCTTCCTGTGTGTAGGTAGGCCATGCATGCGGCAGCACCGAATGCAGATTGTTGTGCCCATCCTTGATCCAGAGCAGCTACTTGAGTACCTGCTTCAATTCCATCAAGTTGTCCCTTAGAAACGTTCCAGCCCATGCTGAATACTTTTCCATCTAGGCCGGCATCGTGAATAGCGCGAGTTGCGTGCTCTGCACCAATGTCAACACTGAGGATGAATTGTAATTTTGGCTGTCCAGCAAGTAGAGCCTTGTATGCATCGTATGTTGTTGCTGGGTCATAGCTCACGTTCAATTGATTGCTCGTTGCGCTATTAATAAATGTTGCTGTTGGGATTGCTGCCTTAATGCCCTTTTCAAATCCCATCATGCGGTGTTGTGCCCAATACTGAGTTGTATCGCCACCTGTTGCTGAGAATACAGTCAAATCAGTACCTGTCTTCTTCATCCAAGCGAGCAAAGTTTTAGCAGCATAGAGGCCTTCTAGATCTGGAATCTGTGTCCAGTTTGTGAATTCATTTCCATTAGTAGATACGCCAACAGTGAAAACAGGAATTCCCTTTTTCATAGCAGCATTTGTAATATCTGTTAATGAGTTTGAATCTGTTGGCTCAATTGAGAGACAGTCGATTTGACCTGTGTTCAATAGTGCCTGAATTTGAGCAACTTGCTGTGTTGGTCCTGCTGGGTTTGGCGCAACTTCTTTACAGTTGATTGGACCAAACTTCTTTGCAATATTGCATGAAGCCTTATAACCAATCATGTACTGAGGCGAAAAGAGCGCAATTCCGTTTGATTGAATTGATTCCACATAATTAAATGCCTTACCTGCTTTGATTTTATCCGCGATCTTCTTCGACAGGCGGAATGTACTTCCATCTGCAAGAGTAAGAGGTGGATTATCTGCGCGATTAATACCATCTGCTACTTGGTCATAGCCTGCAGCGTTAAATGCCTTTGCAAATCCAGCTAAATCAAATTTAGCTCCAGCCGCAAAAGCGCTCCCGGATAATTGTGTGAGTGCGAGGGCTGTACCCAGTATGGGCACAACCACGAGTCTCTTAATATTTTTGCTTCTTGACATTTTTCTTCCCTCCATAGGAACGTTGTTATAAAAACGTTTCCATCAACCTAGACCTGTCAATAGGGGTGGTCAATAGAACTGGAGGGTACTTTTTAATCCTTTAATAATCTTGTAAGTAAATCGTAAGGAAATAGTTAGGAGCTTAGTTCACGCGTAAGGAATTTAATTGCTTGAGCTGCAACTTCCTTCACTTCTAAATCCGTAAACAAATTTGATATCTCAGCAACTACAGGAGAGCTGAAGTTTTTCTCTTTCAATACTTTCATGCAATTCATTAAACCAACATCTCCTGATCCAAAGAATTGGCTAGGCCACCATCCGGTCGGATGTTCATGGCCCTTAATTATCTGGACATCTTTTGCTTGAATCATGAATACCTTATCCAGATTGAATTCTCTCAAAATATGTTCTGGGTTTTCTCCCACTCGGAAGACATTTGCTAAATCCAGACACATCCCTAGATAGGGAGAGTTAAACTCTTTGATAAATTCCATGAGTTGAACGGCCAGAAAGTCTGCATGGTTTTCGATGGAGATCTTGATTCCAAAATTTTCAGCAGCTACCAGCATTGATTTCACAAGGGGCCGTAGTGTTTCTAACCGCTCTTGCACCGGCATATCAAAATTCCAGTGATTGCCCAGCACAATCCGCATCTGCGGAAGTCCTAACTCATGGGATACCTGCAAGAAATACAAGGCGTCGAATAACATCTCTGGTTTGCGGCCACCGTCGAATCCATTTGGATGGCCCCATGTGAATACCACTGTGCGGTTTGGTTTTGACAACCAGTTCTTAATATCTATTTTGAATGTATCTATCTCTTTTTTTAGGTATACGGTCTGTAGGGAGACAAAAGAGACTGCTTGCGCATCTGCAAAGTCAAAGAAATCTTTTAACGTCCATTGTTCCTGGGAAGGCTCTTCCCACTTAGTGATATCTCCGAAGAATCGATGGAAGGTGTAGCTATCGATACCGACGTTGGTTGCAACTGCCTCTCTCACCGAGAGAGCCATCCGCCGTCCACGGGAAGAATGACTCCGTGTAGGTAATCTGCTGCGTGGGAAGCTAAAAACAGGGTTGGTCCAACGAGGTCTTCTGGGTTGCCCCAGCGCCCACTTGTTAAGCGAGCCAATACACTTTTTTCTCTCTCAGGATCCTTCCACACATGTTGATTGAGTTTGGTCTTGATATATCCAGGAGCAATCGAGTTCACATTTACTCCGTGGGGCGCCCATTCATTGGATAAGGCCTTGGTAAGTTGACCAACCCCGCCTTTGCTCGCAGCATATCCGGCAACATTTAATCCACCTTGGAATGTCAGCATGCTCGCATAAGTAATAATCTTTCCAGATCCTCGCTTAATCATCTCTGGTGCAACCGCCTGTGCTAAACGGAAAGTCGCAGTTAAGTTCACTTGAATCTGCGCCGCCCATGTATCGATAGTCATGTCGATGGCAGGTCCAGGCATGGCGTTGCCATGTGCCAACACCAAAGTGTCTATCTGACCTAGCGCTTTTGTTGCCTGCGCGACTGCACTCAGGCATGATCCATCTGATAGGAAATCAGCAATCACATAGCTAACATTTCCGCCAAGGTTAGAGTATTTTGCTTGTGAAATTTCTGCCGCCTGCTCATCGCGAGCCATCATGCAGAC
This sequence comes from uncultured Actinomycetes bacterium, assembly GCA_903920065.1. Taxonomy (GTDB): domain Bacteria; phylum Actinomycetota; class Actinomycetes; order Nanopelagicales; family Nanopelagicaceae; genus Planktophila. The sequence continues at coordinate 17,435 of CAIXKQ010000072.1, read as the reverse complement.
ATCGGCTCCGGCTCGAAGAAAACCTTCGACTAATGCAGAACCTATTCCACCTGTACCGCCAGTGAGTAGAACCTTAGATCCACTGATACCGAATAGTGATTCCATTAAATTTCCACCTTAAATATATTGACTTTTCTATGTGAGTACTGTGAAATGGACTGTAGCGGTTTATGTAACAATATTAAATAGGTATTTTGGTAAATGTTTCGAAATTCCTAACTAACTCGGAGAATGGGGCGTCCATGTGGCGAAGTGATTCAGGATTGCAAGGTAAAAGTGTTGTTGTTACTGGAGCCGCTGGTGGAATTGGCAAGGCAGTTGTCCAAGGATTTGCAGAAGCTGGGGCCCACGTCCTTCTCGTTGATATTCCCGGATCTCCGGTTGAGGAGATTATTTCTGGTTTGCCAGGGAAGGGTCACAAATCCCTTCAACTTGATTTATCGCAACTAGCCAATCACAAAGGTATCTTCGATCTCGCACAAGAGATGGCGCCATTGGCTGCTTTAGCTCACTGTGCGGCAGTTTTGCGCCGGCGCGCAACTGTGGATGAGGTAACAGAAGATGATTGGGATTTCCAAATTGATACTAATTTAAAGGCAACATTCTTCTTAAACCGCACCGCCCGGGATTCATTCTTAAAGGCCGGCACAAAAGGTTCTATCGTCAACTTCTCCTCTCAAGGCTGGTGGACCGGTGGCTTTGGTGGTTCAGTTGTATACGCCGCCAGTAAAGGTGGAGTTGTCACAATGACAAAAGGTCTCGCTCGCTCATTTGCACCAGATGGGGTGCGCGTTAATGCCGTCTCACCTGGTGGGGTAGATACCCAAATGATGGTGGGTAATCAAACTCCGGAAGCGCTAGCAGGATTCGTTTCGATGATTCCTATTGGCCGCCTTGCTACGCCAGAAGAGCTAGCGGGCCCAGTGATATTTCTTGCTTCAGAAGCTTCTTCTTACATCACCGGGGCTGTGCTTAACGTCTCCGGTGGTCAATTAATGTATTAATTGGGTTTGTGTGGAGCAGCGTTTCTAATCGGTGGTCTTTGCCCATTAAATCGGATTGGGACCCCTGGAATCTTCTTTACTCCACTTGTTTCATCAGGGTAAGGCAGCAATATTTCCACTGCTTGCGCCTGTAAATCATTTAATAGATCTTCGGGCTTTGAAACACGATCTACCGGAACGCCCTGTCTACCAAGATGTTCAGCCCAATATTTAGCGCCTTGGGTTACCAAGACCTTTTCTAGCTCAATTCTAAGAAGAGCCGCGTTCGCAACTCGGCTGGTATTGGTCACAAATTGAGGATTAGTTATCAAATCTTCGCGCTGGAGTAAGACACACAACTTTGAAAAAATATTATCGTTGCCAACACCAATGCAGATATCTCCATCGAGTGTTTGATAGAGACCATAAGGGCCAAAAGCTGGATGGCTTGCCCCAAATCTTTCGGAAGGCTTGCCGCTAAGTTGGAATGCAGCAAGGTGGTAACTCACCCATGATGCTCCTGTTTCATAGAGCGAAGTTTCTACTACCGAACCTAGCCCGGTTTCAGCGCGTTTAACTAAGGCAGCCAACACCCCAATTGCTAGCCACATCCCAGAACCCATATCGAGCACTGAGACTCCAGCTCGAACAGGTTTTCCGTGAGGTTCTCCTGTGACGTGCATGATTCCGGTTCGCCCTTGCAAGGTGGCGTCATATCCAGGCACAGATGAATCTGGTCCGCTGCTGCCATAAGAAGATAAATTGCCAAAAATCAAGCCTGGTTTTATCTTCATCAGTTCATCTGGGGTCAGATGCATGGCTGTTAAGCGCTCCGGTAGAAAATTAGTCAGAAAAACATCAGTATCAGCCAGAAGCTCCTTCAGCTGTGCTTGACCTTCTAGAGATTTTAAATCGATACTAATTGCAGATTTGTTCCGATTCACAATATGAAAATAGGCCGATCTATCTCCATCTTGCGGTGACATAGTTCGTGAGGCATCACCTGCCGGAGTTTCCACTTTGATTACCTCTGCACCCAAATCAGCCAGAATTGCCCCACCAAAAGGACCGGCAATGTTAGAGGTTGCATCTAGGACCTTTAAGCCCGAGAGCGGCAAGTGCTCAAATAGTGATTTGTTGTACATTGAAGGCTATTGACTCCTATGATGGGAAAGTTATATTCTGACATGGTATCGTTTCCATAGGCTTGAGTAAAGCAAAATGTAAACAAAATAGGATTTATCCTTCTGAAGGGTTAAAACAAATGGCTGAGCAAGTCCTTGAGAGCGGCACAAAGGAAATCCGTTTTCGCCAAGCAATAGCAACGGCGCTGGCAGATGAGATGAGAGCTGATAAATCAGTAATGATTTTTGGCGAAGATGTGGCGGTAGCTGAAGGGCCATTTAAAACTTCAGAAGGCCTGCTACAGGAATTTGGGCCTCTTCGCGTGAGAGATACACCTATCTCGGAGATGGCATTCACCGGCGCCGCAGTCGGAGCCGCAATCATGGGAATGCGCCCGGTTGTTGAAATTATGTTTATGGAATTCCTAGGAGTCGCACTCGACCAACTTGTTACTGAAGCTGCAAAGATGCGTTACCTCAGCAATGGCATGTTATCCGTACCGATGGTCGTGCGTGCTTCTTGTGGTTCTGGTTTAGGTTTTGGTAGCCAGCATTCGCAAACTCTTGAAAACTGGGTAAGTGCAACTCCAGGATTAAAAGTAATCACTCCTAGCGATGCTCAATCAGCATACAGTTTGCTTCGGGCAGCAATCCAAGACCCAGACCCAGTAATGTTTCTTGAGACTAGAGTTCTTTACGCCGATCGCGGACCAGTTGATACCTCTTTGAAAATGGAGATTGGTAAGGCGAGAGTTCTGCGTTCAGGAAAAGACATTACTTTGGTATCGATGGGACAAATGGTAAAGGTATGTCACGAGGCCATCAAGATTTCTGGAATTGATGCCGAACTTATAGACCTTGCGACAATCGTTCCTTGGGACCGCCAAACTGTCCTTGAATCAGTGAAAAAGACTGGCCGTTTGGTTGTGGTTGAAGAAGCTCCACTCAGTGGTGGTTGGGGTTCTGAGATCCTTGCCGCAACTACTTCAAAGCTCTTCTCATCGCTGAAAGCAGCGCCATTTAGAATCACTACACCTGATGTTCCAGTTCCTTATAGTGGAACTTTGGAAGCAAGATACATTCCAACAGCGCAAGATATAGCGCGCCAACTTACAGAATCATTGAAAAACGGATTAACTCCGAAACAGTGGTGGGAGATTGAGGGTCTAAGCTCATGAGTGCTGAACTACAACGTCGATCTGCCTTAGCCGGCAATAAAGTTGCTCAGTATGAACGTATGATCGAAATACGTACCTTAGAAGAACAGATAAATGAATTATTTGCCTCAGGTGAGATCAGAGGAACAACGCATTTATGTATCGGTCAAGAAGCACTCGCTGTTGGTCTGGCATCAGTGCTTCGACCTACAGATATTGTTTCAGCAACCTATCGTGGTCACGGAATAGCACTCGCACTCGGACTTAGCCCAGAATCTGTTTTGGGTGAAATCATGGGTAAGACTGTTGGGTGTTGTGGTGGCGTAGGCGGCTCTATGCACTTAAGCAACATGGAATTAGGACTTCTTCCTACTTCGGCAATCATCGGAGGCGGTATGCCAGTTGCTGCAGGCGCTGCGCTCTCATTCCAAACCCGAGGAACAGATGATGTTGCAGTTGCTGTTTTCGGTGATGGGGCCACAAATATTGGTGCTTTCCATGAAACCCTGAATTTAGCCGCTATCTGGAACCTGCCTATAGTTTTCATCTGTGATAACAATGTTTACGGCGAATATAGCCGTATCGATATCACAACACCGCTGGAAGATTTGCACCACAGAGGTGAGAGCTATCGCATGCCTCACTATGCAATTGATGGCATGGATATTGCTGCCGTTCAAGAAGGTATTCAAAAGGCTGTAGACCACGCAAGAAGTGGTAAGGGACCAACATTTATCGAAGCAAAGACTTACCGATTCTCCGGCCACTCTCGAGCCGATTTAGCTCTCTATCGCCCAGAAGGTGAGCTGGAAAAATGGCAAGCACGCGATCCAATTAAGTTGACTGAGGAAAAATTAGTCAAAGAGAAGTTAATTGATGCTACTCAAATTAATAAGATCAAAGAGGAGACCCTTAAGGTAATCAAGGGTGTTGTTGAGGTGTGTAAGAGCGCTCCAAATCCTACTTTGGCTTCGATGTTCCAAAATATTTATACCGATGGAAAGAGAAAATAATGAAAACAGGCGTCAAACTTCCAAGACTTGGTGACACGGTGGATGAGGTTTTCCTATTAGCCTGGAAGAAATCCGTCGGTGACCAGGTTGAAGTTGGAGAGATGGTCCTTGAGGTAGAGACTGATAAAGCTTCAGTCGAAGTTCCCTCCCCTGTGAGCGGGAAAATTACTGAACTCCTATTTAAGGAGAACGACGCGATTAAAACAGGTGACGTCATTTTTACCTGCGAAACCAACTAAGGGAGAAACGTGCCAATTATAGAAAAAATCGAGACGATTCCGATAAAGGTACCTCTTAAACATCTCTACAAAGGTTCGTACTACAAGATGCGTAACCGCTGCACAATCATCACAAGAATTACTACTTCTGATGGAATAGTTGGCCAAAGCTATAACGCTGACACAGATGAAGAGCAGCACGAAGTCTTAGGCATTATCCATGACGAGATTGTTCCTGCGATTATCGGCATGGACTCGCGCCAGATTGAAAAAGTGTGGCACGCAATGCTTCCCGTTACCTTCGATCAGTTGCGCGATCGCGCGATTCCTATGCAATCTATTGCATGTATCGATAGTGCGCTCTGGGATGCGTTTGGAAAGCGCGTTAACCAGCCTCTATGGCGCTTGTGGGGTGGATTCCGAGATCGGATTCCAATGATTGGAATTGGTGGTTACTACGGTTCCAGTGAAGCTGACTTAGAACGTGAACTTCAATTTTTCAAGGAAGAAACTGGCACAGTTGGTATGAAGTTTAAGATTGGGGCAAAACCGCCTGAGGAAGATGCTGCCAGATTAAAACTAGCTAAGAAAATTGTTGGTGATAATTTTCTATTCGTAGTTGATGCAAATCAGGGATATACCGTTCCGGAGGCGCTGGCATTCTTAGCCTGCATTGAGGATTCGATTGAGTTGCGTTGGTTTGAAGAGCCAACTCGTTGGCATTCAGATTGGCGCGGACTTCGTGATATTCGTACTCGTGGAAATGTAAATGTTGCTGCAGGGCAAAGTGAATTCACAAAACTTGGTATGCGTGAGTTAATGGTCAATGATGCAATCGATGTATGTAACTACGACGCATCTTGGGGTGGAGGCCCGACTGAATGGCGCCGCGTTGCCGCTCTTGCCGCCACATTTGATGTGCAACTAGGCCACCATGAAGAGGCTCAAGTGTCATCGCATCTATTGGCATCGGTCCCTCACGGAACTTACACTGAATGCTTCTCTCCAACCCGAGATCCTATTTTCTGGGAGATGCTTGCGAATAAGAAGCCGCTCGATAACGGCAACTTCCTGCTCTCAGAGGAGCCTGGATTTGGCTGGGAGCTAGATGAAGATTTCATTGCAAAATACAGGATTGATAAGAATTAACTCCTGTAATTTATTGTAAGCAAGGGATATCTCCTATACTGCGGTGAACGCGTTTACTCCTTTGTAGACTCCGCACACCGCAAAAGAAGATAGCCCCGCGAAAGGCAAAGTTTTGAAATCTAAGAAAGTAGCTCGGGTCCGTATCGAGGACGTTGCTGCCCAGGCGGGTGTGGCCATCTCGAGTGTTTCTCGTGTTCTCTCCGGACATAAGTCGGTCTCGGAAACGATGAAAATAAGGGTTGAGAAGGCTGTAAACAACCTTGGATATAGACCTGATCATCTAGCGCAATCTTTGCGTCGCGGAACAACACACACAATCGGATTTATGATCCGAGACATCATGAACCCATTTTTCTCAACTATCGCGCAAAGTTGTGAATCAGAGCTACGTAAATCTCATTACTCAATGATTCTCATCAATTCATCCGGCACAGAAGATACCGAAAAATTGAACTTTGCTATTTTAAAGAGCAGGCGTGTGGACGGCGTCATCGCATCGCTGGTCTCTGAGACATCTGATAGCGTCAAGGAAGACCTCGAATTCTTCGGTGCACCGACTGTTCTACTGGATCGTAAGTTGCCCGGAGTCACAAGTAGCGCCGTACTTAGCGATCATGCATTGGGTGTTAAAAAGGCAGTTGCGCACTTACTTTCACAGGGGCATACGCGCATTGCCTTTATCTCAGGGCCAAAAGATATGTATGTAACAAAAAACCGCTTAGAAGGTTTTCGGGCTGCCTATAAAGATGCTGATGAAAAGATCTTCCCTGAGCTCATCCGACTTAAAGACTTTACTGAAAAATATGCCAAGGAAGAAACCTTAAAATTATTTAAGCTTCCAAAGCCGCCCACAGCTATTTTAACTGGCGGAATTGGAGCCTCTGGCGGAACGTTGCATGCGCTCAAGGAGATCGGAAAAGTGCCAGAGAAAGACGTCACCATTATTGCCTTAGATGAATGGCCTTTATTTGATTTATTGAACCCACCTATCTCTTCGGTCTATCGAAATCCTGAGTTGATCGGTAGATATGCTGCTGAGCTGATTCTGGAGTTAATCCGTGGCGAGGCCCCAAGAACTATATTAATTCCGACGACTTTTCATAACGTTGCAGAGAAGAAGGCGAAAGTAAATAGCAATAAAGGAAAGAAGTCCTAGTAAATTTTCTTGATTCTTTAAGGTCTAACGGCTTCCTAGATGACAACCATCTCAATATCGAGAAGTTCTGCGATCGAACGCAGTTCTGCCACGCGGTGACCGGTTCCTAGCGCCCAGTGGTGAGGTACTCCGGTAGCACTCCACGCATCACACCATTCACCTGGATTCATTCCAAAATCAATCAGTGATGTTGTATTTCCAAGAAGTAGACGTGGGCCATCAACAACTACTCCTTCGGAGGCAACGAATTGATAGCTTCCATTCTTGCGCTGATTAACTCCAAAGGTAGTAACCGGTCCATGTTTCACACCGATTTCAACAGAAACTCCATAACCACGCTTACCGTGGAAAACACCGAGGCCACGAAGAATTGGTCGGTCATTGGTAATTGATAGGTGAGCAGGGCCATCGTGGCCCATTTCAACTACTCCAGAATTAAAGTTAAGTCCTTGGAACTCGGTGAAAGATCCACCTGCGCCAATTCGATCAAACATCAACATTCCGATTGATGTGCGCAGTTCATACTCACCCACAGCAGGAACACCTTCTGCAGTAAGAAGTGAACAACCAAGAATCATTCCAGCACCTAGGCGCTCGTGAATTTCTCCATCGAGACCACGGTGGTAGTAAGCAAGACTTGAAATATCGAAATCATCGATCAGGCGGCGCAGTCCAACTGCTACTTGACCTGCCCAACGCAAATCATCATCGTTAACTGTTGAATCTAAATCAAAGATTGAACGAGTCTCATCAAGGACAGCGTTAATCTCTTTTTCAGTTGCTTTCTCAACGCGCACGCGCAGGTCATCAAATTCAAGTACTTCCATATGACCACCAAAGTGAGTGGTCACCATAGTCATATCGGTGGATACATCTAACATTCCAGGATAAAGGTGGCCCATAATTCCATGACGTGAGTTACGAAGCATTGCGCGAATTCCAGCAGCTTGAATCCAACTATGAATCTTTGTCCATGCGCGTTCTTCACGAAGGAATCCCGACACTGATCGGAATGGAACTCCGGCCCGCTCAAATGCGTTAGCTACCTCTGGCAGTGGGCACGCTCCACAATATGCAAGCCAGTCACCGGTATCGAAATTTGCGTGATCCATCTGTTCAGTTGGTTGCAAGTTAATTACGAGCACAGGTGAATTGGAACGCTGCGCAATAGGAATAACCATTGATGATGTCATGTAGGTTGTTAAGAACATTACGATCATGTCACAGCCTGCAGCACGTAACTTCTCGGCAGCTATCGCACCTTCTTGTGGATCAGAGATAAATCCAGCATCAACTAGTTCAACATCCATCGCCCCGATACGCTGCGAGACATATTTTGCAGATGCTTGTAGTTGCGGCAAGAGATGCGGAAATTGCGGCCAGTATGTACCCAGGCCGCCAGCAACTAAACCAACCTTGATTGCTTTCTGTGGACGTCGTGCTGGGATAAGCCGCGCTGGTGGGGCTGGATTGTGCGTCACCGCTAACCCTTCTGCGCGATGATTTTTTGACGAACCTGATCGAAGGAGACAGCTGCAATAAGCAGGATGCCTTGTGCGATTCGTTGCCAGAAAGATGGGACATCGAGCAGGATGAGGCCGTTATTGAGCACCTGAATAACTATAAGACCGAGGACTGTTCCAAGGAGTGTTCCGCGACCACCGGCAAGGCTTGCACCGCCGAGAACAATTGCAGTAACGACTTCAAGCTCTAGACCCTTTGCAGCGTTTGGATCTCCTGCTGAGAGTTGTGAGGCAAGTACCGCGCCAGCAAGAGCTGCGGCGACACTTGAAAGTACAAAGGTAATAAAGAGAATGCGATTGGATCGGATACCCACGACACGAGCCGCATTAGGGTTGGCACCAATTGCATAGAGCGAGCGACCATAAGAGGTGCGTCGCAAAGTGATGACCCCGATAACAGCCAGAATTGCAAAGATAATAATCGGAAGCGGAATACTAAATGGCTGCGCTGTGCCCAACCATTCAAAACCAAACATCATTACAGTCTGGCCGTTTCCGGCAAGGAGAGCAACACCATACAGCGTTGCTAAGCCACCAAGAGTAGTAATCAATGAGTTTACGCCGACAATTGTGACGAAGATTCCGTTAATAACGCCGAGCACGAGACCAAAGACGAGGCAGCAGGCAAGCCCGAATGCAATACCTTTACTGTTAACAGTCTGCGCAAGAAGCATTCCTGACACAGCAGCAGCAGAGCCAACAGAGAGATCGACATGGCCAGCAATCATGAGGAATGTACCGGGAACGCAGACCATTCCTGTGACGGCGAGTGCGACCAAGATGTTCTTAAAGTTTTCAATATCTAAGAAGTACGGGCTCGCGATCGAGAAGAAGACCACCATCGCCAAGAGGAAGACAATGAGGGGCGCTGTTTGAGGAATTGAGAATCCCTTAGATTTTGTTGCCCCATCTGCTGCCACTTCGGTTGTTGACTTACTCATTTTCCATACCCCTAACTAGATGCTGTGACTAAAGATTGTGCATCAACGGAATCTCCGGTGAGCTCTGAGACAATTTTTCCTCGTGCCATTACAAGTGCTCGGTCTGCTAGCAATACAACTTCTTCATAATCTGAAGTAGCAACGAGCACCGCCATATTGCTCTCTCTTGCTTGGCGACGGATGATTTCATAGATATCACGGCGGGCACCAACATCGACCCCTCGAGTTGGCTCGACTAGAAGCAGAACTCGTACATTTGCCTCAAACCATCGGGCCAAAAGTACTTTCTGCTGGTTTCCACCTGAAAGCGTCGCAATCTCTTGCGTAGCTCCACTTCGTGAGCTAATACGCAGAGCCTCTGCCCAACGCTCGAAGGCCTGGAACTCTTTTCGCTGATTTACAAATCCGAGAGTTGACATCTTCTTCCAGCATGTGACGGCAAGATTTTCGGCAACAGAACGGATACCAAATGAACCCAGGCGCTGGCGATCGGCCGGTAAATATCCAATACCAAATTCTGCAGATGCTGCCGGAGATTTAGGAGCGAATTTTTCTCCAAAGATTTCAATCTCGCCTCCCGTAACTGGGCGCAGACTAAAGATACTTTCCAGGATTTCAGCGGTACCAGAACCGATTTTTCCGAAGAGGGCGACAACTTCACCTTCATTTACATGTAAGGAGACATTTGAATAATCTTGACGACTAGAAAGGTTATTGAGCTTGAGAGCTGGCTTACTTGTGTGAACAGCTTCTGGGCGAGCGTTCTTCTCTGCCGCCCTACCCAGCATCGCTGTCACCAGAGCAGTGCGATCAATCTCAGAGTTTTTAACTGTAAGAACTGAAGATCCGTCACGGAGAACTTGAACGCGGTCAGCCACACGCGCTACTTCATCAAGGCGGTGAGTAATGTAAATCATTCCCACGCCCTGTGCTTTGAGTTGATCCATAACGGTAAAGAGGCGATCTACCTCAACACTTGAAAGTGCAGCAGTTGGCTCATCAAGAACCAGCACTTTGGCATTTTGAGTAAGAGCACGGGCGATTTCTAAAAGTTGGCGTTCACCTACGCGAAGTGACCCAGCGATAGCATCAACTGGAATTTTTACTTGCAGGCGATCAAGAATCTCTTGCGCCTTCTTCTCCATCTCCGACCAAGAGACGAAGCCACCAGAACGGGGTAACTGACCAAGAAAAATATTCTCAGCAACAGTCAGAGTCGGTGCATCGTTGAGCTCTTGGAAAATCATGCGGATGCCGAGTTGGCGCGCTTGATATACATCAAGACGCGCCAACTCAGTACCGTCAATCGAGATAGTTCCACTTGTAGGTGGGATATCTCCAGCCAGAATCTTTACGAGAGTTGATTTTCCTGCGCCATTTTCACCGAGAAGTGCGAGCACCTCTCCTGAAGCTAGAGCAAGATCTACACCGTGTAGAACTTCCACGCCGCTATAGGACTTGTGGATATTCCTCAGCTGTACCAAATCTTTTCCCATTAACTCTGACCGTTCTTTCACTAGTTATTTACACCGCGCTTTCGCGTGATGTGCATTCATTGCAGGTAGATCAACTTTAAGGCGCTTACTTACAAGCTGGGACCTTAAAGTTTGCATCAATATTTCCTGCGTTGATTGATTTGTGCTTAATCTTGAGCTGGAACGGTACTTTCTTTCCCTTGATTAGGTCAAGAAGGTATGGAACACCGATCTCACCGTAACGCTCTGGGTAGTAAGCAGTACTTCCGATCCAGTTTGGATTGGTCTTGATATCGCACCATGCTGATGCAGATGCACCCTGACCTGCTCCGTAGATATCCTTTTCGCGTCCAACAGCCTTAGCAGCTGAGAATGCTCCCTGGATTCCTTCGTCGTTGATCGCAACAAAGATAATCTTATCTTTGCCTGGAAGTGTTGTGAGTGCATCCTTGCTCTTCTCAAGTGCAAGATCAAGGCGACCGGCATCAAGCTTCTTTAGCTTAGGTGCGATAACTCCTGCTCCACAAACACTTTCGAATCCGGAACGGTATCCGCCCATACGAGCTTCGTTAACAAGTCCGACACCGAAATCTTCAAGTGAGATCCAAGCATCGAATTCGCAATTGAACTTGGTCTTAAAGAATTTACCAAGTGCTTCACCTGAAACGAATCCAGCCTTTGAGTTGTTTGCACCCATGAAAGCTGACTGGCATGGATCTTGTTCGATATCAATTGAGATAACAGGAACATCAGGTCCAGCCTTACAGATTGCGCCAGCTGCATCAGATACAGCGTTGAAGTTCAGGTATCCCTGTACTTTCTTTAGCTTAAATGTCTTTGCGCAAGCAAGCGCAGTTGCAGCAGAGAGTTTTCCATCGCAATAAACGAGAGTTGCTCCAGCCTTCTTTGCTTCGCGACGAACTGAATCGCCGACATCCTTACCGAAACCGATAGCATCATCAAGTCCCAAGTAGCCGATTGTGATTCCTTTACCGTAACCTGGCTGTGCCTTACGGAAATCTACATCCGCAGCAGTTGCAGGCATAACGCTTGTGCCAAGCATTGTTGCTGTAGCAATTGCTGCTACAACTCCAAGAAGCACTTTCTTTGAAGTGATCTTCATACTGGATTGTTACCTTTCTCTGAGCATTGTCTAGACGAGTAGTTTCAGGAAAGGTTATTCCATAACTCCCGTGTGCGGGAATCGTTTCCGGTTTTGGGGTGAGTGTCAAGGATTCTGACGAATTGAGTCCAAATCGTTATCAAATATTGAAACTTGTTCAACCGTATCCAGAGCAGGGTCCAGGCGCAAAACGCGATTGAACAAGTTTCAATTCGCGTATACGAGGGCAATCGGGCGTTATAGGGAACCAATAAAGCTACTTTGAGCTTCGGCGAAACGCTCGCCCATGAGTCGATAGCCGGCGCTATTTGGATGAAGTTTATCGGGCAAGTTTGCTTCATCGCTGGCCCCAAAGAGAGTCAAGCCATCCATAAAGTGAAGATTTGAATCAGTTCGTTTTGCAACGACATCCTTTAATATTTCACGAGTTCGCTGCAATGTTAACGCACCCGCTGCAAATTCTGCTGGTCGCTGCTTACCAAAGAGAGTGGGTCCATCGATCATGGTTGGACCAGGAATCTCTTCGTGGAAGGGGCACCAGATTGAAGAAATTATGATGATTGGAGTGTGAGGAGCGCTCTCTCGCAAAATATCAAGAAAATTGTGAACTGCTGGGATAAGTGCGCGCTCTCTCATCGAATCTGCATTAACGATATTGATTCCGAGTTTTAGTGTTATCAGATCAGCAGGTAGGACTGCCATTGATCGTGCGACAAATCCATCGAGCTGACATTGGCCAGCGAGACCGAAATTTGTAATATTGAGATTAAGAAGTTGTGCCGCTCGTAGCGCCCATGCATCCATTGGACGATTAGCTTCAATACATTGACTGATTGAACTTCCGTAATGCAGCCAGCGCTTTCGAGAGTCAACAGGTGCAGGTGTAATCTCACTTGATGCAGCAACCTCAGCAATTTCAACAATGGCAGATGTTGGCAACCAAATTTCAATAACTTTTGAATCGCTGCCGAGGTCTGAGAATTCAAGATTGTCTATGTCACCCACTTCGAGAGTCTCAGTAAATTCAGATGGTGCAGCAGCGGTGAGGCGCAGAATGTTGCCATTGACTGCCTCCTGGGTTTGCTTCTCTTGCCCATCAATCAATAAATCAAATGCTGCCGGGCGCTTCTGCTCTGCAATTCCTGTAATCACCAGTCGTGATACTCGCACCTTCAGAGTTATGCGATCTGCTGAAGTTCTAAATCGTAGGCGCACTCCAGAAGGGAACTTAGAGAAACGATCTATCGCTCCATCGGCAAATTGGTTGATTGTCCAATCCGGTAGACGACGAGGTGTTACCCATCCTTCATTATCTTCTTCAAAACCGAGTGCGCCAACAACATCAATTTTACGATCTTTGATTGAATAAGTGAACATTTCGAGCTCCCTTAGTGGTGCGTTTTAAGAAATTACTTTGCTTCCGTGACTCTTTCGGCAATCCGGTACTTCTTGATGTAGTCACGGTCGAGTTCCCAACCAAGCCCAGGAGTGTCATTGAGCTGCATATAACCATCCTTAAGCTTTGGACGATTGGCAATCATGTTATGCCAGATGGGATCGCGCATTGGGTGGAAGAACTCCAGGTAGGTACCGTGAGGAATGGATGCAAGCAGATGTGAAGCAACTTGCGGCTCTTCATGGTGTGCCATCTTTACATCATAAACAGTTGCAATAGCTGCTGCGCGGCGCCATTCGGTGGGTCCGCCAGACCATGATGAATCGAAGTTGCAGTAATCGATAGATCCGGTCTGCATAAGATCGCGGCAGCCTGCTGCCGAAAACTCAGTCTGTCCTGCAGTAACAGCGACGTTACCAACATAGCGAACATCGCGCATCGCTTTCTTGTCGTTCTGCCAAATGCATGGCTCTTCAAACCATAAGAGATTATCGTCAGCAACTAGGTGTGAGAATTTGATTGCTTGCGGAACTGTGTAACCCTGATTGGCATCTACTGCAATACGGAACTTATCCCCGCCCACGCGTCGAGCTTCTTTGAAGCGCTTGGCATCCTCTTCTGGCTCAAGACCGCCAATCTTAAATTTCATTCCGGCGAATTCCTCTTTGAGCAGATATTCGACTTCTTCTTGAATAGTTAAATCACTGCCGTAATAGCCGCCAATTGTGATGACCGGAATCTTGGAGCGATAGCCACCCCAAAGTTTCCAGAGTGGTGCGTTATATGCCTTGCCAAGTAGATCCCACAATGTCACATCAATAGAGGCAGTTGCCACTAGACCCAGGCGACGATCACGAAGAATGTCCCATGTTGCCGGGCGGCAGAGCTCCCACAACTTCTCAATTTCAAATGCATCTTTGCCCAAAATCAATGGGGCAAGCTCTTCATGAATAATGTTGTCAATTTCAAGTAGCCCCGCATCTTCATCGCCTGCATAAGCTTCACCAACCAGGCCAGATTTAGTAAAGATACGAGTGATAGTTGTCGAGCGGTGAGTCATCTTGTAGTGACTTCCCTTATAAACCCGCTCTAAGGGAACACGGACTGACTCAGTTTCAACACGAGTGATGGTTAGGTCCACGTTGCACCTCCTGGGATAGTAAAACTGGAAACGATTCCTAATTCTAAGCAGGATTCTGCCTTTGTCAATATTTACCCCGGAAATCTTTTCTGGGAATAATTTCCAGGATTCATTCTCATTCCCTCGCGCCAGGACTACCCTGGCTGACCATGGGAAAGAATCGAATCACGATTCATGATGTTGCCGCCAAAGCAGGCGTTGCAATTTCTAGTGTTTCTAGAGTTCTCTCCGGCCATCGCGATGTCTCAGAGAAAATGCGCGCAAAAGTCGAGGCAGCAGTTGCCGAGCTTGGCTACGAACCAGATCACTTGGCGCAATCATTGCGCAAAGGTGCTACCAACACGATTGGGTTCATGATCCGAGATATCACCAATCCGCTCTTTTCAATTGTTGCTCAGAGCGCCGAGCACGAATTACGTAAAGCTGGCTACTCAATAATCTTGATTAATTCACATGGAGATTTAGATGCCGAGAAGGAGAATTTTGCACTCTTTAAGCGTCGCCGAATCGACGGTGTTATCGCTTCCCTTGTTTCCGAAGACTCTCCATATGTTCGTAACACCATCAATGAGTTAGGTGCCCCGGTAGTACTTTTAGATCGCGAAGTGACTGGACTCAACGCTAGCGCTGTAATTTGCGATCATGCGCAAGGTGTTAAAGAAGCAACAGCAGACCTCATTAAGAATGGCTACAAAAGAATAGCTTTTGTGTCCGGGCGAAAAGATGTCTTTATCTCTCGCAACAGAATTAAGGGTTATGAGCAGGCATTATCGGATGCAAAAATACAAATTGATGAGGATTTAATTCGACTTGGTAAATTTGGGGAACAATTTGCATACGAGCAAACTAAAGATTTGTTCTCAGGTAAGAACATTCCAACCGCGCTTATTTCGGGTGGAATTGGTGCTTCAACCGGAGCACTTCACGCGCTAAAAGAGTTAAAGATTAAGCCTGGGGCCGATATTGCATTTGTTGCACTCGATGAATGGCCCATGTTTGATCTTCTCTCCTCCGATTTATCCTCGGTCTACCGAGATCCGGAAGAGATGGGGCGGCAATCTGCGCGCTTGATGTTAGATCTCATTGCAGAAAAGGCCCCGTCGCAAGCAGTTGTTCCTACAATCTACCGACCACGATCTAGTAGTAAGGCCGCATCTCATGCATGATCCCAAACTTGGAAAGTTGATGATTGAAGCATTGACGCAAAACAATCTTGAAATCAAAGAAAACCGCCTTGAAATACTCTTCCAAGATTTTGTTGCCTCTGCTGTTTTAGGTGAAAAACACTACGGGGCGAGCGTGCCCGCTCTCTCCTCGGGCATCACTGAAAGAGCTGTAACTTTAGGTCTCTATACCAGTGCACTCGATATGGATGATGTGAATTGGAAAGTACTCACTCATCCAGGCTCAATCATTTGGCCGATTGCAACATCGATTGGAATCGAGCGCGGTCTAACGCTTAAGCAAGTCTATGAAGCTGCTGCCTACGGGTATCGAACTGGTGCAACGATTGCTAATTGCTTTGGACCACTGCATAGATCTAAATGGCATGTCACGGCAACCAGTGGAGCATTTGCTGCAACAACAACTGCTGCAATCGCACTTGGGCTATCAAGTGAGCAGCACACAAAAGCGCTACACATTTGCGCTATGAACATCGGCGGTTCTTCGCAAGCAGTTTTCGAGCGCAAAGGTGCCGCCCAAACAAATCGTGCTTCAGCTGTTTCACTTGGAATCACATGCGCTCATGCCGCCCTTGTCGGCGCTCCACACGCAGAAGACATATGGAGTGGGCCTCGTGGGCTCTTTGAAATGTTCCTTGTAGAAGGTGCCACATCAGAAATTCTCAACGGTATTGATGGTGTGGCAATTCGATTATTAGACACAAATGGATTTGTTCATTCAGCTCTCGCTGCTGCATTGAAATTACGTGAAGCGCATAAAGAAAAAATTGAATCCATCACAGTCGTGCTCTCAACATCAGTTTCTTCCATACTAGATGCTTCACAAGGTGGGCCGTGGTGGAACCCAGCCTATGCAGTTGCAGCGCTCTGGGAATCGGGAGATCCCACTCATTTGCGCAGCGCCACAGAATTTCTTGCTGTGACTCGCGTTGAATTTGAAGAGATGCCAATTGGCGCCGGTAAAGTGCGAGTCACAACAGCAAGTGGCGAGCATGAGGAGTACGTGGAACTAGCACCCGAAGAAAAAACATGGCGCGATGTTAAATGGGGCAAAGCAGGAATCGGTAGTGCCGAAGATTCTTACAGACGGTGCTCAAGCTTTCCACTTGCCGCACTTCGATAAGCAATATCCAAAGCTTCAACAGAGCGAGCGCCGAGTTCTCCTGGTGAGTAGTTCCTAAACTTCTCACCCTTACCCGCTGCAACGAGTGCATCAATGGGTCCCTGACAGTTGTAATAACCGGCATCATCTTCAAGATCTAATCTGATGTTTTCGCCCTTGTAATACAACCAGACTGCTGCGCGCTCAAGGTCCAAAAGGATTTGGCCATCAGAGCCAATAGCTCTTAATTCAAGTGCGTGGTAAGCCTTGTGGGCTTTTGCGTGAGCAGAGCCACCAGAGACCGCACCGATTGCTCCGCCTTCAAATCGATAACTAATTGCATCGTGCATTTCAACGGGTGCATTCATCGGCGCAGTCATTAATGCAAAACCAGACTCAACTCGGGCGCCGGTTACCCATAGACCCATACCTAGTCCGTGAGAAAGTTGTGCTTGACCATATCCGCCGCCAGAAAGTGTTGGATCGGTCCAAGTCTTCTCATCAGGCAAGGATTCTGGTGTCGCATCCGGATAAGCACCTGTGTTCGAGAGAAGTTCTCTTGTCATAGAAGACATGTGAATAGTCAAATGCTCTAAATCACCAATTCCATACTTTTCCATTAAAGCTTTTGCCTCTTGCATCATTGGCATGTAATTCCAACCAAAAGCAATGATGAGCTCTTTACCTACGCGCTTTGCAGTTGCATCAAGATCCCATGCATCGGCCGGGTTGATGGTTACTGGTTTTTCG
>CAIXKQ010000071.1 GCA_903920065.1 uncultured Actinomycetes bacterium | reverse complement strand
TCAAAGAATTCATGGGCTTGCTCGATCGTCATCGAGAGCACTTCATGAATGTTTTTACCTTTATAGCGAATATCTAAAGTTTCACGGTTGTAACGTTTGCCATGGCAGACATCGCAGGGTACATAAACGTCTGGCAAGAAGTGCATTTCTACTTTGAGTACGCCATCGCCTTCGCAGGAATCGCAGCGTCCGCCTTTGACGTTAAAGGAGAAGCGACCGGCTTCATAACCACGTTCACGTGAGGCTGGAACACCAGAAAAAAGTTCACGAATGGGCGTAAAGAGGCCGGTATAGGTAGCGGGGTTGGAACGAGGTGTTCTGCCAATGGGAGACTGATCAACGCTAATCACTTTGTCAAAGTGTTCTAAGCCCTTCATTGCATCATGTGCAGCAGGCTCTGCATTAGAGCCATAGAGGTGTTGTGCAACTGCATGATGCAGGGTGTCGTTAATCAGTGTAGATTTACCGGAACCCGATACTCCAGTGACGCAGGTTAATAAACCGACTGGAATTTTGGCATGTACTGATTGCAAGTTATTGCCACGCGCACCGATGATTTCTAAAAAGCGATCATTTACCGGAATACGTTTTTGGGGAACTTCAATGGCTTCGCGACCAGCAAGATAGGCGCCAGTAAGGGATTTGGGATTGGCCTCGACTTCAGCAGGCGTGCCTTCTGCAACAATTTCGCCGCCATGAACACCGGCTCCTGGGCCGATATCGATGACCCAATCAGAAGCGCGAATCATATCTTCATCATGCTCAACCACTAATACGCTATTACCTAAGTCACGTAAGTGTTTGAGTGTGCCAATCAAGCGATCGTTATCGCGTTGATGTAGACCAATTGAGGGTTCATCGAGTACATACATTACACCCGTTAAGCCTGAGCCAATTTGACTTGCGAGCCGAATACGTTGGGCTTCTCCGCCCGATAGAGTGTCTGCACTGCGTTCTAAAGAGAGGTAATCAAGACCCACGTCATTTAAGAAACGCAGACGTGCACTGATTTCTTTCACAATCTTATCGGCGATTTCTCTCTTGGCACCTTTCAGTTCAAGTGCTTCAAAGTATTCCTTTGCTTCTTTTAGTGGGAGAGCGCTAATTTCATAAATAGCGCGAGATTGTTTCTTCTCACCCACTTTGACAAAGCGCGCCTCTTTGCGTAAACGACTGCCGTTGCATTCGGGGCAGGTTTGCACATTTTGATAGCGAGATAGTTCTTCACGCACGGTGACAGAATCTGTCTCGCGATAGCGACGTTCAAAGTTAGCAACGATCCCTTCAAAAGCATGCTCGCGAATGCTATTTTTGCCACGCTCATTAATGTATTCAAAAGGAATGGTGATGTCACCAGAGCCCAACAAGATGAGGTCTTGTTGTTTCTTGCTAAGGGATTCAAATGGCTTTTCCACGTCAAACCCGCCATGCTTGGCAAGAGTTTGCAGTAATTTGAAGTAGAACTGATTACGGCGATCCCAGCCTTTAATCGCCCCAGACGCTAGGGATAAATCAGGATGTGCCACGATACGTTTTGGATCAAAGAAAGATTGATGTCCAAGACCATCGCATGAAGGGCATGCACCCATTGGATTATTAAATGAGAAGAGGCGTGGCTCTAGTTCTTGAAGAGAGTAAGAGCAAACAGGGCAAGCAA
This sequence comes from uncultured Actinomycetes bacterium, assembly GCA_903920065.1. GTDB lineage: Bacteria > Actinomycetota > Actinomycetes > Nanopelagicales > Nanopelagicaceae > Planktophila. The sequence goes on along the minus strand of CAIXKQ010000071.1, from coordinate 1,409 downwards.
ACTTACTGGAGAAAATCATCTCTTTACCAGTATCCATATCCACAATCATGGCCTTGCCATCTGCGAGGCGCAGCGCTGTCTCAAAAGATTCAGCAAGACGTTGTTGAATGTCAGGGCGCACTTTAATGCGATCAACAACTACTTCAATGGAATGTTTGTCATTCTTTTTGAGGGTTGGTAATTGATCGACTTCAAAAATTTCTGCCTTAGCTACGTTTGCTGTGCCACCGCCGGAGCGCACTCGAAAGCGCACAAAGCCTTGGGCCTGCAGGTCTTGGAAGAGATCAACGAACTCGCCTTTGCGCTCGCTTACCACTGGCGCAAGAATCATCAACTTTGTGTCCTCAGGCATAGAGAGTACTGTGTCAACCATTTGGGAGACGCTTTGTGCTTCTAATGGCAGATCGTGATCGGGGCAATGTGGCGTCCCTGCGCGTGCAAATAGCAAACGCAAATAATCATGAATTTCAGTAACAGTACCTACAGTGGAGCGTGGGTTATGGCTCGTTGCTTTTTGTTCAATGGAAATTGCAGGTGATAGACCTTCGATGGTGTCAACGTCGGGCTTTTCCATCAACTGCAAAAATTGACGCGCATAAGCGGAAAGCGATTCGACATAGCGACGTTGACCTTCGGCATAGAGCGTGTCAAAAGCCAGTGAGCTTTTACCTGAACCAGAAAGACCAGTCAGGACGACGAGTTTCTCTCTAGGGATGTCTAGATTGATATTTTTGAGGTTATGGGTGCGGGCACCGCGGATCTTGATTTCGTTATTCATGATTTTTTTGCGTAACTTGTTAATATAGCTCTTTCCCATGAATTCTTCTGAACTTCGCTCCACTCTGGCCTTAGCGGGCATCTTCGGCTTACGTATGCTGGGCCTGTTTTTGCTGTTGCCCGTTTTTAGCATCCACGCCAAAGACTTGCCAGGAGGTGATCAAGCCTTCTTGATAGGGCTGGCACTCGGAATTTTCAATATTGTTCAGGCCTGCTTCCATATTCCCTTAGGCAGACTTTCTGATCGAATCGGCCGAAAAGCGGTCGTTTTATGGGGGTTGTCCTTGTTTGTTGCCGGGGCTTTAATTTGCGCAACCAAAGATGATTTGTTATGGATTTCTATCGGTAGAGGGGTGATGGGCGCCGGTGCAATTTCTGCAGCTGTTTCTGCTTGGGTTGCCGATCTGACTCGAGAGCAGGTGCGCAGTCAAGCGATGGCTTTAGTCGGCGCCAGTATTTCTCTCTCTTTTGCGGTTTCGCTAGTGGTGGCTGCTCCGCTTTATCGCATGATTAGCTTAAGTGGGATGTTTTTTGTGTTGGCAATTCTAGGTGTCTTGGCGATGTTAGTGGCCTATTTTGTATTGCCAAATAACAGACCTGAAGTTCATGTGCAACAAGATTCACTCAAAGTT
>CAIXKQ010000070.1 GCA_903920065.1 uncultured Actinomycetes bacterium | reverse complement strand
TCCTCTGCTAAGCGAAGTGCTATCCCAAACCCAATTCCACGTGATGCACCAGTAACCAGGGCAGTTCTTGCTTCTGTCATGCTAACTCCAAGGTCTGGCGTCTACCGGATCTTCCCAGCTTGGAATTGGCGCTTGCAATGGTTGATCAATCCAGCAGAATCTGCCATTGACCGAATCACTTTCACTACTTACTAACTTAAGAACGAGATCCATCGCCTTCTTCGGATCATCCCCGCCGGTCTGATCTACCCAATCAACCCAGGCTTTGTAATCTTTGCCCACGTCGCCCAGTGCTTCAGCCTTTGCCTTAATATCGCCCCACATATCACTTCGAACATCGCCCGGATGAATCACATTTGCAGTCACACCAGAGCCTGCTATCTCAGCAGCGAGATGTCTAGTGAGTTGATTGAGTGCTGCTTTGGAAGTTCCGTAAGCACTGTTAAGTGGACCTGGTGGATGTAAGGAGGCAGCAGATGTTAAATTGATAATTCTGCCCCATTTGCTCTTAAGCATTCCAGGTAGGAATGAACGAGCGGTGTAATAAGGCGCGATGGCATCGATAATGATGGTGCGCACCCATTCGCCTGGATCAGTGTTGTGAATGAGATCAATGGGTCCGAATACACCCGCTGCATTTACAAGAATTTGCACAGCACCATGCTCTTTCGAAACCTGCTTCTCAAGCTTTTCAACAAAGGAGTTATCGCTGACATCGCCAGTGATGCTTGTAATCATCGACTTCTGTGAAGCCGAAAGTCCACTTGTATCAAGTGCTGAACGTGAGACTGCAATAACTTGGTGGCCTTGGTCGGCCAGACCTAACGCGATCTGGCGTCCGATTCCACGACTAGCACCTGTGACAAGAGCAAGTTTTGCAGCCGACATCTTCTTTACTTACCTGCGTTCGTTTCGAGATGGAAAACTTCGCGAAGCTCTGTTGAGTTCACAATTCCATCTGAGTTGAACTCCATCAGTGGGTTCATCAACACAGCCCAACGATCGTGTACCTCTGAGTGCCATAGTCGATCCCATGCATCGACATCGGTAATCACTGAATACATCACGAGCACTGGATCATTTTCAAAAATAGTCATATCTGCGATACCGGACTTCTCTAGTTCGGCAATCATCTCTGCCCAAATCGCATCGTGGTGCATCTTGTATGTCGCCAAGCTGCCTGGCTTTAAACGCATTGTGAACGCTCTTCTTACCATTTTTTCCTCTTTCTCTTTTCAATCGGTCTTATGGGTGGACTATTCGTTAATTAATTTGATGAGCTCGCCATCATCAACACCGGAGACCTCACGTGTACTGACACCATCTTTGACCACAACTATGCGATCGCACAAGGTAGTTAACTCAGAGATCTCCGTTGATCTAAATAAGATGCCCTTACCTTCAGCAGCAACTTCGCGAACAAGGCGGAAAAGCTCGACCTTAGCTCCAATATCTACACCTCGGGTTGGGTCATCGAGCAGGACTAGTCCTGGACTAATTTCTAGCCACTTGCCGATAACTACCTTCTGTTGGTTACCGCCAGATAGATTTCCAACATTTACTTGAACGCCTTCAGTTTTAATCACAAACTTATCAACTAGCCTCATGGCAGTTGCAGCCATCGCTTTTTTAGAGATCAATAGCGTTCCTTTTTTATCTCCACCTATGGCAACGTGAGATAAATTATCTGAAACTGTTCGCTCCAGCATCAACCCTACCCGTTTGCGATCTGCTGGAATTAAAGCAACACCATCGCGCACTGAATTCTGGGGACTCAAATGGGTCTTTTCAACGCCTTGCACAGTGACAGTGCCAGCCACTTTTGGCCGCGCTCCAAAGAGAGTCTCAAGTAGTTCATCGGCGCCAGAACCTATGAGGCCAGCAACACCAACAATTTCACCTGCTGCAACGCTGAGCGAAATGTCTAGGACCTGTTTACCATTACTGAGGTTCTTCACCTCTAAAACTTTCTCAGCCTTGGCATATAAATCCGCACTGCCCGTCTTCTTGGCAATGGAGGAAGCAGTCTTTTCTCCCACAATTCCACCAATAACGGTTGGAATATCTAAATCTTTAGTTGGCTTAGAGAATACAAGTGAACCGTTGCGCATTACAGTGATGTGATCTGCTACTGCAAACACTTCATCTAATCTATGTGAGACATAAAGCACTGTCGTTCCCTGCGCCGGCAAAGCTTTCACTAGGTCAAGTAAGCGCTTACTTTCACGCGCATTGAGGGCAGAGGTGGGTTCATCCAAAATGAGAAGTTTAGGTTTTTCAATGAGCACACGGGCAAGTTCAATCAGTTGTTGGTCTGAAAGCGGCACTTCTCCGACAATCTGATTGAGATCCACATCGAGTCCAATGGACTTAAGTACCGGTAGCGCAATCTCAGCCATCTTCTTTCTAGCAATAAATGGACCGATGCGCATTTCGCGATCTGGAAAAAGATTGGTTAATACATCACGGTGTTGGAATAATCGCAGCTCTTGATACATGATGCCGATGCCGAGCTTTGATGCTGATTGCACGGTAAATGAGGAGAACTTCTCCCCCATGACTTCGATACTGCCCTCATCAGGGGTGACGCCACCCGAGAGGATTTTCATAAAAGTTGATTTGCCAGCCCCATTTTCACCAACAATGGCATGGACTTTATTTGCCGCTAAATCTAGATCTAATCCGTTGAGGGCTTTAACCCCACCATAGCGCTTAGCCAGGCCACGAACGGAGATCACGTTATGAACGCTTTGAGAATTCAATGTGTGACCTCCGTTCGTAGTTTTGTCCCGGTTACTTATTAATTAAGCAGATTCATCTGAGATTGGCTTGAGGTTCTTCTGCCAATCCTTGATGTAGCTCTTAACTAGTGGATCGTAGTACTTGCGAGTCAGTGCCTTAGAAGCTGACATTTTCTGCAGTTGCGCAAATGTGAGCTTTGCTGAACCAAATGGTTCAATCACTGAAGTCGCAGTAACAATCTCAGTACCTGAATTCAAGAAGCCAGGCTTGTTGATCTTGATCTTGTTACGGATGCTATCTACCAACACCTGAACAGGAAGGTATCCCTGAACAAATGGAGTCTGGCCCAAACTGATATCGGCAGTTCCATTTGATAGAGCTTCGAGGTTTCCGGTTGTGAGGTCATAGCCGCCACCAATTGTTTTTGACTTGGCAGCTGCATTTACTTTACCGATGCTTTCAACATCGGGAGCGCAGAGACCGACCATTGCAAGTGCATCTGGATTCGCAGCAAGAAGTCCTTGCCATGCAGCGAAGTTAGCCGCTGAGTCAACCTTGACATCTGATGGTCCAATGATCTTGACTCCAGAAGCCTTAGCAAGACTTTCAATTACACCCTTTTGACGGTTTTCCAACACTGGGAATCCTGGGTAGCAGTTTCCAACGATGACACCACCCTTAGCGGTTGTTCCGCCAATCTTTTCTAGGACCATCTTTCCAAGAAGACGTCCGGATTCAACAGACTTTTCACCAACATATGGTCCGTTAACTCCTTCGCCAAGTCCGTTGAACATGACGATAGGTGTTCCGGCCTTAATGATTGTGTTCAGTCCCTTAACCATGGAAGCAGCAGGAACAGAAGTTGCAATCCCGTCAACACCAGATGCGGCTAGGTTTTGCACCGCAGTGAGTTGAGCATCGCCTTCAGCACCAGCTGGGCCAGTAACTATGAGTTTTACATTGAGATCTCTAGCAGCCATTTGGGCTGCATCGATAATTTGTTGAATGAATGGATTACCGATTACGTGTACTACGAAACCGATTGTCAGTCTCTTCTGCGCAGCTTGCGCAGGAGTGGCTACTGCGCTGGCAGAAAAAATCAACGCTGTAACAACTGCTATTGCACTAAAACGTGCATGACGGCTCTTGATTGTCATCTTTTCCCTCTCCTTCTTTTCTATTCAAGCAATGCTCCCGATGAGCAAGGTTGAAACTTGGTTTAACTCGCTCGATTTTTCCGAACTCGAACGATTTGATCCACACCGATTGCAAAGATAATGACGAGCCCGGTTACTAATGTGCTCCACACCGCATCGATTCCTAAGAAGACAATTCCAACGCCGATGACTCCAACTATGAGCGCACCCACGAGTGAACCCCAGACTGTTCCGGCTCCACCTGAAAGCGGAGTTCCACCAATGATTGCTGCTGCGACAACCGGCAGCAGCAAGTTAGCTCCGGTACTTGGATCCACCGCACCTCTAAAACCAAGGAAGAGAATTCCACCTATTCCAGAGACAACGCCCATGAGCGTGCAGGTGAGAATCTTGATTTTCTTAGTGGGGATGCCAGCTAGACGCGCAGCTTCTGGATTACTACCGATTGCAAGAATTCGATATCCAAACCGGGTCTTATGCAAAGTCAGGTGAAGTACCAGAAATGCAAAAACTACGAAAATCAAAATGAACGGAATCGGTGTTTCGATATCACCACCGAGAACTCTAAAGAAAATATTTTCAGTGAGTTTCTTTTCCGTTGGAACAACAGAACCTGATTTATTTGAGATCAGAGATACACCTTGATATACCGAAGCTGTACCTAAGGTAACAATGATCAGTGGAAGTCTCATGACAACGGTGAGCACTCCGTTGATTGCTCCCATAAAACCACCGGCACAGATTCCAAAAATGATTGCAATCCAGACCGGAACTCCAGCAATCATGGCTAGCCCTGCAACTACAGCAGAAAGGTTAAGGATCCAACCGAATGAGAGATCAATTTCTCCCATGGAAAGTAGATAGACAATGCAACCGGCAAGGAGTGCTGAGATGGAATAGCTTGCAGCAAGATTAAGAAGGTTTTCAGGCTTTAAAAATGTTGGTCGCAGTGCGCCCACGATGCCGACGAGAACAAGGAGGGCAAAAATAACGCTCGCCTCTTCTGGAAATTTAAATCGACGAGATTTAGCCTTCTGCGCCATGCCTGCTCATCCTCTCCGATGATTGCATCCATGGAATCCTTTCCATGCGCAATATGGGTATAAAACTCCCATTACGCCTGGATGTCAATAGGTTTTTGGCAAGTGTTGCTGGGGTTTCCCCAGCCAGGAGGCACTTCCCCGGCCTGTATCTCCGCACCCGGTTAAGTAACGCACCGTTACGTTGCACCTGCCTATCGGTTACCTTTCAGTAACTCTTTGTCTCAGCGCTACTCGTATCAGAAATTATTTCAATCCCGGCACTGGTACCAAGTAAAGATGCACCTGCTGCAATGAGCGCGCGAGCTTGGGCTAAATGCTTAATGGAACCAGAGGCTTTCACGAGAACTCCGCCCTTGGCACGCGCTACTAAATATCGCACGCTCTCAGGGTTAGCAGTCTCTATCTGGCCACTGCTTGCATTCTTTAAATATGCCACACCGGCTTCCATCGAAAGCTGCACTGCCAACTCCTTCTCTTCTTCCGTTAGCAGTGGAAGTTCTAACATCACCTTGATCGGAACACCGGAAGCGCGCACCACGCCCGCGATATCTTCCCGAAATTCTTCATACATTCCAGATTTAAGCCAACCAATTTGAACACCAATATCAATTTGGGTGGCACCTAATCTGACAAGTTCTGCTGCCTCGGCAGCCTTGCCCGCACTCGTCATCACTCCTACTGTGGGAAAATCTAAAGCTGAGGCAACTTCAATTCCTGTTCCTTTAAGAATTGACGCAGTCAGTGCAACCCATGATCCCGGCACCATTGCGGCGCTAAAGCCATATTTCATGGCATCTTCTACATGCGCAATCATCTCTTGCCGAGTTGAGCCCACTTCTATCTTGGTATGCTGAATATACGGAGCAAGTTGGGCTGGGGTTAAAGTGGCGGCATCTACTGTGCTAGACATTTTTCAATCTCTTCTCTCGTAGGTAGTGAATCAATAACTCCGGCAATGCCAACAGAGTGTGAACCTGAAGCGGTTGCAAATTTCACACACTCATGAAAATCACGCCCTTCAGAGATAGCAACAGCTAAAGCTGAGGTGAAACTATCTCCAGCACCAGTTGTATCAACTACTTTCTTGGCCTTAATGGCCGGAACGGCATACACATCGCTGCCATCATCTACGAGCGATCCTTCCGAGCCTAAAGTCATCACTATCTTGGCGCTGGTCTTGAGTCGCATCTGGGCAATGAGTTCTTTAGGTGAGAGCCCATGATCGCCTGGGATCCCAAGTAATACCGGGGCCTCGGTTCGGTTGGGTGTGATGACATCAAACATCGACCATGCCTCTGGCGGCAATTTCACTGCCGGAGCTGGATTAAGAACTATTAAGCGACCTTCTTCCCGCCCAATCTTTAGCGAAGCCAAGACCGCGGGCAGAGCAAGTTCCATGGAGACTACAAGCACATCTGCCTTAGCGATATGTGAACGGAAACTTTCCACATGAGCTGGCGTTAATTCATCCAGGGCCCCAGCTGCAACCAAGATTCTATTTTCACCATCGGATTCGACCAAGATAAATCCCACCATGGTGTGGCCGTTGCCGGTGACCACACATGAATCATCGACACCTTCTACTTTCCATAGTGCACGTGCACCTTGTCCAAAATCATCAGGACCAATAGCAGTAAGAAAACTTACCTCGGCGCCCAGTCGCGCCGCACCTATTGCTTGATTAGATCCTTTACCACCTGGTCCGGCATCAAATACTCCGCCCATGAGAGTTTCACCAGCCTGCGGAAGTTGCGGAATCCGCATCGTCATTCCCACGCCATAACTGCCAACAACAGCGATTTTCATCTGGCTCCTAGATTTGCCGCTAATATCCTGGCAAAAGTACTGTGTTATGAGCCAAAGTCAATATCCAAAGAGAGTTAAGGAAAACCTACCCCAGCCGTTATTTACTGAACTTAGGCAGGTGAAGATCGAATTGGATTGAGATAACGCGAGTAAGCATGACAACTACTCCCCCAATAATTGCTGCTAGATTATCTGAAATGTTCAACTGATGCAGGGCAACGAATGTAATTGCTCCCATGAGGGCTGATGTGCCAATCGTTTCGCGATGAAGCAAGACCGGCTCTAACTGACAGAGGATGTCTCGTAGTAACCCTCCCGTCACAGCTGTAATAACTCCTAGAATAATCGCTGCATACCAGGCAACATTTTCTTCAAAGGCCAGCTGTGTTCCAGAAAGTGTTGCCACAGCAAGGCCAAAGGTGTCCATAATGAGTAGCGTCTTACCAATATGTGTGACACGTCTAAAGACAAGAGTAAGAACTACTGCAGCAATAATGCTGATAACAATCCAGCCATCTGTAATCCAGATCGGAGTCAGGCCAAGAAACACATTTCGAAGGGTTCCACCTGATACTGATGCAATCGCGGCGATGAATGCAATACCGCCGTAATCAAGGCCCTTATCTGCAGCCACTCGGGCACCCACAAGTGCGAAGACAAAAGTGGAGAGCAGGTCCAGGATATGAAGCAGGGTCATGGGTATAGCCTAGAGAAGGCCAGGAAAAAGAGTGCGAACCTATTACCCTTTTATGAGCCCATTCTTATACAAATAGTCCGCTGATTCCAGAATGCTTACCTGCGCTGGAATAAAGCTGATTCCTAGCAATCGTTCGGCCTTGGCATGGCTAATGATGAGCGGCTTACCTAGCATTGCTACAACTGACTTAATTGCTGGATCAAAGAGTGAGAGGAACTTGATTAAAAGATTGGGTGCAAGTGCGGTCTTGACCTTACTGTGTGGGTAGTTTGATTTGAGAAGCTTTGCAATCTCCATAAATGATTTAGTCTCAGAAACAGACAAAATTCGCTCCCCTGCAGTAGCGGTGACTTTGATGGATTGCACATGCATGCGCGCAACATCTTTGACATCCACTATCGGCATGCGCAAGTCAGGAACCATAGGGTCTTTACCTTTGAGCAATCTTTCCACCAGGGAGATGGAAGACCCAAAGTTGTTATCTAACGGAGCCCCTAATACGAGTGCTGGGTTTATAACAGTAAGGGCAATATCGGGTGCTTGGTTCTTAATGAAATCCCACGCTGCTTGTTCAGCTAAAGTCTTGGAGCGGATATAGGCATCTTTGCCTGCTGGATGATTCACATCAGTCCACATGCTTTCGTCATAGGCGCTGGCAGTTGCCGGTAAATCACGAGCATAAATTGCCGCCATAGAAGATGTCAGAATGACTCTCGTTATGCCTGCCGCCTTGGCTGCACGAAGTGCACGCAAAGTGCCCTCAACAGCTGGGCGAATGAGTTCGTTCTCATCTTTTGGTGAACCGAGCGGGAAAGGAGAAGCAGTGTGCATCAGAACGTCAACACCCACTAAAGCTTCACTCCAGCCGGCATCCATTTCGAGATCTAGTTCTACAAATGAAAGTTTGTCTGTGATATTCACAGCAGGTGAAATGTGTGGGGCAACAGCGCTACGTACCTCTTCGCCTTTACTGAGCTTGCGCACCGAAGCACGCACTGTGTATCCATCGTTAAGAAGTTGTAGGGCAATGTGCTTACCAATATATCCACTGGCACCGGTGAGTAATACTGTCGTCATGGTCAAAACCCTGTTCTTTGAAGCGGGTGGGTGTCTCTTCATAGAATCCTAGTCACAAGGGTGACAACTGCACAAAACCGCAAATTGATTCCATTTACATCACATTTATGCTCTTTTTGAGAGTTGCCAGAGACTCCTTCCGTAGAGTACGACCCATGCCTAAAAGCGTTGGACTCTCAAAAGATAAGAATTGGTGGCGCCAAGCGGCCATCTACCAGATCTACCCGCGTAGCTTCGCCGATTCAAATGGCGACGGCATCGGCGATCTCAAAGGAGTTACCTCACGTATTGCATACTTGAAATCATTGAGCCTTGATGCGGTCTGGTTAAGTCCTTTCTATCCATCAGCGCTAGCAGACGGTGGCTATGACGTCGCTGATTATCGCGATGTAGATCCAAAACTTGGAACTCTTGCAGATTTTGATGAGCTGCTGGCAGCGCTACATAAGGTTGGTATCCGAGTATTTGTCGATATCGTTCCAAACCACTCATCTAATTTGCATGTGTGGTTTAAAGAAGCGATTGAAGCTAAGCCTGGCTCTAAAGCGCGCAATCGTTACATCTTCCGAGATGGAAAGGGTGAAAAGGGCGAGCTGCCACCCACAGATTGGGTTTCACACTTTGCACCAAGTGCTTGGACCCATGAATCAGTCATGGGTGGCAAAGGTAACCAGTGGTACATGCATTGGTTTGCCCCAGAACAGCCAGATTTCAATTGGGATAACCCAGAAGTGGAAAAGGAATTTCTTAAGACTCTTAAGTTCTGGGCTGATCGCGGTGTTGATGGTTTCCGTATTGATGTCGCACATGCACTGAAGAAAGATCTCGCTGAACCACTTCGTAGCCTGCCCGTCTTTGAGACCCTAGAAGAACGAGGAAACAAGGGCAAGGGCATCCTGGCCGACCGTGATGAACTCTTTAAGATTTACAAGCAATGGCGCAAACTATTTAACCAGTATGACCCACCACGAGTAGCTGTGGCGGAAGCTTTTGTGCACCCAGATCGCCTTCCGCTCTATGCCAGCACAAAGACTTTGGGGCAATGCTTTGATTTCCGTTTCATTGAGACCCCCTTTGAAGCAGCTGCATATAAGGAGAGCGTGCAAGATGCGCTGGAGCTTGCCCTTAAAAATAAGTCTTCGTGCACATGGACACTTTCAAACCACGATCAAATTCGCCATGCGACCAAGATGGGTCTTAACTCAGCGGTAGATCGTCGTTCATGGATGCTCTCCAATGGAACTTCTCATCCGCTAGATATGGCTTCTGGAACACAGAATGCACTTGCGGCAACGCTGTTTATCTTGGCCCTTCCTGGTAGTACCTACATGTACCAAGGTGAAGAGCTAGGTTTGCACGAAGTCACTGATATTCCAGTAAGTCAGATTCAAGATCCGCAATACCTACGCAATAACAAAATTGAGAAGGGGCGAGATGGGTGCCGCGTGCCCCTGCCGTGGGAGAAATCTGGTCCCTCCTTTGGTTTTGGAACCGGTGGAGCACACTTGCCGCAACCACAGTGGTTTGCAGATTACTCAGTTGAAGCAGAAGAAAATAATCCCAACTCGGCGCTCTCCATTTATCGCATCGCATTGGGACTTCGTAAGTCACTAATTACTGAAGAAAAAATAAAGTGGCATAAGACCGGCAATTCATCTGTCTTGCACTTCTCGCGACCAAATGGCTGGCACTGCATCACCAACTTCCGAGGTGAAAGTTATCCAATGCCCAAAGGGGAAATGCTCATCTCTTCGCACCCACTTACCAACGGTAAGATTCCGGCAGGCACAACGGTTTGGCTTAAGAAGTAAAACTATTTCTTTAAGCAACACCAATAATGTCGACTGAGAAGATGAGAGTTTCATTCGGGCCAATAGGTCCGGAGCCTGCTGCGCCATATCCCATTTCTGGTGGAAGTATCAGCAATCGACGTCCGCCCTCTTTGGCGCCAGGCAAACCTTTCTGCCAACCTTCAACTACCCCCGCTAACGGAAATGTTGCTGGCTGACCACTCCAGGATGACTCAATAATTTTTCCCGTTGACCAGGCCATCAGTGTGTAGTGAACTGTCAAAGTAGATGTGGGAAGAACTTCTTTCCCGGTTCCAACGATGATGTCTTTGGTGGTGAGCTCCGTTGGAGCGGCACCTTCTGGTTTAGAAATTGTGGGAACTTCTCCTGCTACTGCAGAAACTACCGGTAGCACTGTTGCACCTGACATCTTCTCTCCTTCGGTAACGTTGAGACCAACTAGGACGGTGAGTCCAATGAGTGCAGCGGCAATGACGCCCGCTATTGCTTTGCGAGTGGTCTTATTAATTTTCTAACTCCTTAATCAGGTTGAAATCTCCGCCACCGAGTTGGCCTTGATCGCGATACATCTCTAGCTTTGCCCGGGTATCGGCAATATCTAAATTACGCATAGTTAACTGCCCAATGCGATCTGTTGGTCCAAAGGCAGCATCTTCAGTGCGCTCCATCGATAACTTATCTGGGTGATAACTCAAAGCAGGTCCAGTTGTATTGATAATTGAATAATCATCACCGCGGCGCATACGAAGTGTGACTTCACCAGTAACAGCCGATGCCACCCAACGTGTGAGTGATTCACGGAGCATCAAACTCTGTGGATCAAGCCAACGTCCCTCATAGAGTAAGCGACCTAATCTGCGACCTTCTGCATGGTAGTTCGCAATGGTGTCTTCATTATGAATTGCAGAGATGAGTCGCTCGTAAGCGATAAAGAGCAGCGCCATTCCTGGAGCCTCATAGATTCCACGAGACTTAGCTTCGATAATTCTATTTTCAATCTGATCGCTCATTCCAAGGCCGTGGCGACCACCAATTTTATTTGCCTCATTCATCAGTGCTACGACATCAATAAAACGTTGGCCATTTATTGCAACCGGGCGACCTTGCAAGAACTCAATCTTCACATCTTCAGATGCAATTGAAAGTGATGAATCCCAGAACTTCACGCCCATGATGGGAGTGACAATCTCAATGGAGGCATCGAGATTCTCTAGATCTTTCGCCTCATGTGTTGCACCCAAAATATTTGCATCAGTTGAATAAGCCTTCTCAGTGCTGTCGCGATACGGCAAGTTGTTGGCCACTAACCACTGTGACATCTCTTTGCGACCACCAAGTTCACGGACGAAATCAGCATCAAGCCACGGCTTATAGATTCGTAGATTGGGATTTGCAAGCAGGCCGTAGCGATAGAAACGTTCGATGTCATTACCTTTATAGGTAGAACCATCTCCCCAGATTTCAACCTTGTCATGCAACATCGCACGAACAAGCAACGTTCCGGTTACGGCGCGGCCAAGTGGTGTTGTGTTGAAATAAGCTTTGCCACCAGAACGAATATGAAAAGCGCCGCAGGCGATAGCAGCCAGACCTTCCTCAACAAGTGAGGACTTGCAATCAACGAGGCGTGAAATTTCTGCGCCATATTCTTTGGCGCGAACTGGAACTGAATCAATATCGGTCTCGTCGTATTGGCCAAGATCTGCGGTGTAGGTGCACGGCACCGCACCTTTCGCGCGCATCCAAGCTACGGCGACTGAGGTATCGAGTCCGCCAGAGAAGGCGATTCCGACTTTTTCACCGATAGGAAGTGATGCAAGGACTTTGGACATAGTGCGAAGTCTAACCTTTGATAAGCGTTGCTAGTGCAGGTTTAACTTTCCAGAGCGCCAGCATCTCGTCATATCTCTGCTTTTCTGCTGCATCAGCGCTAGCTCCGGTCTTTACCGCACGAATCATGAGATTTCTGGGGGTGTGCTCTCCCCCAATAAATTCAATCGCCTCTACCCGATATCCACGCAATTTCATGATCTGCATGCGTAGGCCGTCGGTGAGTAAATCTCCCAGGCGTTCTTTCATAATTCCGTTGCGGGTAATAATTGACCATGGCTGCGGAATCTCGTTCATCTGTGCCTGAATATCATGATGACAACAAGGTGCTATCAAAGCTAGCTTTGCATCAGAATTAATCGCCCAGGCAATAGCATCATCAGTTGCGGTATCACAAGCATGAAGTGCAATGGCGATATCAGCTGAGGTAAGAGTGGTATCTGCTATCTCTTCGGCTCGAAATTCGATACTCGAAGAGATTCCTAACTGCTTGGCAATCTCATTGTTGCGATCTCGAGCAGAAGTGCGAACATCAATACCGATTACTTTCACCGCCATACCTTGGCCACGCAGATATTGGTGGGCTGCAAAAGTTAGATAGGCATGACCACATCCAAGATCAACGATAGTTAGGGGCTTGGCAGCTGTGGGTTGTGCAATATGCCCGGCCTTGATCAGTTCTCTGAGCCACGCCGCGGCGAAGCGGTCGTGCTCGTTGTAATATGCTGCCACTCACAACCCGCCTTGCCCAAACGAGTTGCGTAACTATGCAACGATTTCTGAAATTTATCCATACCCTCATACTGCGCTTTTTGCTTTACGATGGTTCCTTCAATCTCCGTTTTC
>CAIXKQ010000069.1 GCA_903920065.1 uncultured Actinomycetes bacterium | reverse complement strand
GGCCGCTGGATTCCGGCATTCTTTGATCTCAGCATTGCTATTGAAAACTCACGCCTTGATCAGACCTATAACACACCAGCACTTGTCACTTTGATGCTCCTTGATGAGCAAGTGAAGTGGATGAATGCCAATGGCGGCCTAAAGTTTGCTGCCGGTCGTAGCGCTGATTCCGCATCACGTCTCTATGGATGGGCGGAAAAAACAAGCTATACAACTCCATTTGTGGCTAACCCAGCACAGCGTTCTAGCGTTGTCGGCACTATTAACTTCGATGATGCCATTGATGCAACAGCAGTTGCGGCAGCACTTCGTGCTAATGGAATTGTGGATACTGAGCCATATCGCAAGCTTGGCAAGAATCAGCTTCGCATCGGTATGTTCCCAGCTATCGACCCAGCCGATATTGATGCGCTCACCGCATCAATCGACTTTGTCGTCTCCAAGCTGTAATTCATGGCCCATAAAGTCAAGCGCGATACCTTCTTTTGGACTGTCGCACTACAGACTTCGTGTGTCACATTCTTCTTAGGAGCATTCGGTCCTTCTCAACCGCTCTTGCGTGCTGATCAGGGAACTTCGCTGACAATCGCTGGTCTTCATGGAACTGCACTCGGTGTTGCATCCATCGTTGCTGGTTTTTCTAATTCTCATCTAGTACATAAATTTGGTCGCACTAACACCGGATGGATTGGCCTATCAATCTTCTCCATCGGTCTGATCGCCTTTGTCGTGGCTCCCCCAGTTCAACTCACGATTCTGGCAGCACTTATTGCCGGCTTTGGAGTTTCCGTAGTTATTAATAACTTCGTGACATCACTGACTGAGCACTACGGCAAGCAAGCACCGGTAGCTGTCACACAAGCAAATGCTATTGGTTCCATTGGCTTTGTAATCGGAACTCTTACTGTGGGACTTGTTGCCGAAAGTTTCCGCGATCAATGGCGCATCGGAATCTTGGCCATCTTGCCTTATATTCTCTATCAATTTTTCTTTCGCAGAATTAAAGGCGAAGAAGCACATGTTCCTAGTGAACACGGCCCACAAAGTGGCAAGCTTTCTGGCCACTTCTGGATCTCCTGGTTTGGATTCTTTGCATGTATTGCCAGCGAGTTCGCCATCTCGTTCTGGTCAGCAGCTCTCATCCGCGATCGCACCGATGCCACACCTGCTATTGCAACTCTTGCGGTCGTGGCATTCGGTTCTGGAATGGCGCTCGGGCGTTGGTATGGACCACTTCTGCTTAAACGATGGGAAATTGATACCCAACTAAAAATCTTTATCGCCACACAGTTCATTGGATTTGCCAGCTTATGGTTTTCACATAATTTAATAATTAGCTTCTTCTCACTATTAGTTACTGGGGCTGGCGTATCAAGTCAGTTCACCCTCTCTTCACTGCGCCTGATTGGCTTAAGTGATGCTCGCCCCGATTTAGCAATGGGAAAGAGTTCACTTGCAGCAGGAAGTGCCATCGCTTTATCTCCCTTCGTACTTGGCATTTTGGGTGATCACCTTGGAATCTCTCGCGCATATTTGATGGTGCCGGTCCTGATGGTGATCGCATATGCCGTTATTGAATTTATACCTTCGCATGTGGAGCCAGCGCATGAACTATAAAAGTCGCAGACTTATTACAGCCCTCACACTTATTGCACTGGTCGCCCTTATTTTTCTCGGTAAGTAGCGTTAGGCTTTAACCATGGCAAGCAACATCAAGAACGTAGTCACTCTTATTGCAGTGGGAACTATTGCCTGGATTGGCGCTGGCGCTGTCGCAGTGGTTATTGACGCAGAATCCAAAATCATTTGGACATGTGTGGCGGGCGCCGTCCTAGGCGTTATGGGTATTCGTTACACAATACGTCGTAGTAGACGTAGCGGTATTTAAGCTTCTAGTTGCGAAGCGATACCGCGAAGAACGCGACCAAGGCGTTCTGCTTCGGCACCTGATGGATGGCGTCCTTGACGAAGGCCATTTCCCACACGATCAAGAATCTT
>CAIXKQ010000068.1 GCA_903920065.1 uncultured Actinomycetes bacterium | reverse complement strand
GTTGCGTTAATGACATCACTTCTTGCTTATCCAGTTCTGATCGCAATTTTTCTCTTTGGGCTTCTTATTATTACCGCCACCCCAATTTCAAAGGTGGGGATAAAACTTAAAGTCATCTTCATCTGGCTCGTGTCTAAAAAGCCATCACGGAGCAAGGATGAGTTTGAGATTTCGGATACGCCACCTTTTGAATCACCTGTGGTCGCCTGGAATCAGGCCGAAGATGAGATTGATGAAGAAGAGTTTGATGAAGAGTTCACCGTTGAGATTCCCAGAGCTCCTTTGGAGGCACAACTTAAAGAGGCACCGAAAAGTGATAGGCGTCCTGAGCAACTCTTGCTCACCAGTGATATTAAATATGAGCTGCCTTCACACGATCTGCTCAAGTTAGGACCTGCTGCAAAGGCGAAGAGCAAAGCTAATGAAGTTGTTGTGGCCTCGCTGACTGAAGTATTTAAACAATTTGAAATTGATGCTGAAGTAACTGGCTTTATGCGTGGGCCGACAGTGACGCGCTATGAAGTTGAGCTGGGAAATGCGGTTAAAGTCGAACGGATTACCGCTTTATCGAAGAATATTTCCTACGCTGTTGCAAGCAGTGAAGTGCGAATTCTTTCCCCGATTCCGGGTAAATCTGCGGTCGGCATTGAAATTCCTAACGCTGATCGTGAAATTGTCGCCCTCGGTGATGTCATGCGCTCTAGCGTTGCCGGGCAAGATCACCACCCCATGCTGGTTGCACTTGGCAAAGATGTTGAAGGTAATTTTGTCTGTGCAAACTTAGCGAAAATGCCTCACTTATTAGTAGCTGGTGCCACCGGTGCGGGTAAATCTTCCATGATTAACGCCATGATCACCTCGATTTTAATGCGCGCTACACCTGATGATGTGCGCCTGATTTTAATTGATCCAAAACGAGTGGAGCTCACCGCATATGAAGGTATTCCACATTTGATTACTCCCATCATTACAAATCCGAAGAAGGCAGCGGACGCGCTCACCTGGGTTGTGCGCGAGATGGATCTTCGTTATGAAGATCTTGCAACTTTTGGCTTTAGACATATTGATGATTTTAATAAGGCTGTTCGCGCCGGGAAAGTTGTGACACCTCCGGGATCAGATCGCATCGTTGAGCCCTACCCGTACTTACTTGTCATCATCGATGAGTTAGCTGACCTCATGATGGTTGCTGCGCGCGAAGTTGAAGAATCGGTAGTGCGAATTACCCAGTTAGCTAGATCTGCTGGAATCCACTTAGTACTTGCGACACAACGCCCAAGTGTGGATGTCGTCACCGGTCTTATTAAGGCCAATGTTCCCTCACGTCTATCTTTTGCAACTTCATCACTAGCTGACAGCCGAGTTATTCTCGATAGTCCCGGAGCTGAAAAACTCATTGGCCAAGGTGATGCCCTCTTTATCCCGATGGGTGCAAGTCGTGTGATAAGAATCCAAGGCGCTTATGTGTCAGAGCGCGAAATTGAAGCGGTGACAACCCATGTGAAGAAACAACTTTCACCACGGTATCGTGATGACGTTACACAGGTGGCACAGGTAAATAAGAATCTTGATAAAGAAATTGGCGATGATTTAGAGATACTCATTCAAGCCGTTGAGTTAGTTGTTAGCACTCAATTTGGTTCAACTTCTATGTTGCAACGAAAGTTGCGAGTTGGATTTGCAAAGGCTGGACGCTTGATGGACCTGATGGAATCTAGGGGAATCGTAGGACCCTCTGAAGGTTCCAAAGCCAGAACAGTCTTGGTCAAGCAAGATGAGATTGATTCTGTGCTTGCCACGCTTCGCGACTATTAACAGCAGGTAAATTTGGTGTGGTTTTTGCGGGTGAGAATTATCTTCACCAGCCAAATCTGTTCTCAACTGGGGTAGAAAGTTATTACAATTGCCTTCTTATCAACGTAATTAATGAAGGACCTTCATGAGCACAGGCAGCGAATTACGCGATCAACGCGAAGCTGCAGGCATTTCTAAAGATCAGTTAGCCTCGCTGATTAGTGTGCGAGCCGGATTAATCTCGCAGATGGAGCTCAATGATTTTTCACATTGTGGTGGTGACACCTATGCAAGAGGGCACCTTAAAAATATTGCGCTTCGACTTGGTCTAGCGGCAGATTATTTTGTCGAAATGTATAACGCTGAGCACTCATCAGAACTTAGAGGTATTCATGATCAGCTCCTTGATAACAATGTCGGAACAATTCCTCGTGAGGCCAGAAAAATATCGTGGAAGTTACCGGCGCTCATCTCTGTTGCCATCTTGGTTGTCGCTGGTTCTATTCAGATCGTAGTCTCAAATCAATCCTCGGTAACAACTCCGGAAGTTGTTGCAAAACCATCACCGGTTGTCTCAGTCACACCAGAGGCCACACCAACTCCGGCACCTACCGTTTCCACCTCAGCATCGCCTTCAACCGGATCTGTCTCATTAGTATTAGAAGCCACACGAGGTAATTCATTTATCAATGTCGTCGTTGATGGCAAGAGTGTAATTAAAGGTTCAATATTTCAAGGTGAAACCAAGAGTTACACTGGTGCCACCTCAATCAGCATTTACCTGAGTAATCCGGCAGGTGTAGATGTGACACATAATGGAAAGTTATTGAGCCCGCTCGGCGGACAGAATCAGGAAATCCGTCGCACCTTTCGCTAATTAAGATTTCTCACCGATAACCCTGTAACATCACCTTCATGTCTCGCACCGTAGCTATTGTCACTATGGGGTGCGCCCGTAACGATGTTGACTCCGAAGAACTCGCCGGCAGATTAGCTGCCGATGGCTGGACCCTGGTCGCAGACGTTGAATCTGCCGAGGTCGCAGTTGTTAATACCTGCGGTTTTATTGAGTCAGCAAAGAAGGATTCAATTGATGCCCTCTATGCAGCGAACTCACTTAAGGGTCATGGCACCACAAAGGTAGTTGTAGCCGTGGGTTGCATGGCAGAACGCTATGGAAAAGAGCTGGCCGAGGCCTTGCCGGAAGCAGATGCAATTTTAGGTTTCGATGATTATCAAGATATCTCAGAACGCTTGCAATCAATTATTAGCGGTAACGCGCATACGCCACACGTGC
>CAIXKQ010000067.1 GCA_903920065.1 uncultured Actinomycetes bacterium | reverse complement strand
CAATACTCGGAGTTGCGCGCTTGATGAGGCCTACCAGCGTGCCGGCCGGAGCAAGCTCAATCACGCCAGTAACACCTTGGGCTACGAGTGATTGCATACACAAATCCCAGCGCACTGGATTAGCAATTTGATTGACGATGCAATCCAGTGTTTCGCGGCCGCTGCTCACAACGCCACCATCTTTATTAGAAAGTAGTGCAACTGCTGGATCACTGACCTTCATCGTTGCCGCAAGTTCTCGCATTGGCTCCACCGCTGGCTGCATATAAGAGGTGTGAAATGCGCCAGCAACGGCCAGTGGGCGCACGCGAGCACCCTCAGGTGCCAATTGCGCAAGAGCATCGAGATCACCGGCTGCAACTATTTGTCCACCACCATTGTCATTTGCCGCAACTAGTCCTAAATCTGTGATTGCGCGCAGCACAACCTCGCGCTCTCCGCCGAGCACTGCAGCCATTCCGGCAGGAGTAACACTGGCTGCCTTCGCCATTTCTATGCCACGAGCGCGTACTAATTTCATTGCATCAAGTGGAGTGATCACACCTGCAACAACTGCTGCCGTTATCTCGCCAACAGAGTGCCCTGCTACGCAAGCAAATTTCCCATCTGCGTTAAGTGCGCGGGCCGCAAGCAAGCCTGCAGCCACAATCAGCGGTTGTGCATTTTCGGTCTCTTTAATTTCTTCAGCATCGGCTGTGGTACCAAGGTGAAGCAGATCTAGATCAATGGCATCAGACCACTGCTGTAAAAGCTCTTTCGCATCTTTATCTTCTAGCCACGATGTGAGCATTCCTGGAGTTTGCGAACCTTGACCGGGAGCAATGATGGCGAGCACGCACTTAATATAGTAGAAGAGTGCGTTGAAAGTCTGTGCTTACCTGCCGGTAGCGAGAAGTTCTAGGAAACTCGCTCATCTTCGAGCATAGGTATTGCGACATCTTGCTTCTTATTAAAGTCTGGGAAGTACACATCTGCCGGCTCTGCCGCACTTTTATTTCGCGCCATATGAATGAGCTCTGTAATAGAAAGAATTAAAAGCGCCGGCAGTAAATCTACGCTGCGCTTCAGAAACCACGGAGTGCCATTTTTTAGCATCCATTTAATCGATTCTTTCCGATTTCGATTGTTGATGGGATCAATGACAATCTCGTCAATATGAAAACCACGTTGGCGAAGTAGATGTGCAAATTCTTGGGCAATGAACTGATGCCCATGCTTACTTGGGTGCATGCGATCCACATGCCACTTATCGCGCTCGTAGATGCCTTTCAGTGAGCGAGTCTCGAGCAAAATCGCACTGTATTTGCGAGCTAACTTACGAGTCACATGATTGACAGCAGATACTCGGCGACGACACACACGCGCAACCAGGTATGGCATCGGAACAATCTCGGTTGGATCATGGAGTTCAAGGAGCATTACCTGCGCTCCGCTTTCCACAATCTCTTTTAAGGTAGCGGTGAGATTTTCCTCAAATACTTTAGGGGAGAAGCCATTGCGTAGCAGGTCATTGCCGCCGACGATAACGCCGACAAGTTCTGGTTCGTGGATAAGGACTTTAGGAAGTTGTTCAAAGCGAACTTCCTTTGAGCGCGCACCGGGACGGGAAACATTGAGGTATGCCAATGGCTCATTAAATGCTTTGACTAGGTGATAGCCCCAACCATAGTAATTACCGAATGAATCAGAGTCACCCACACCAGAGGCCGCACTATCTCCCACAATTGCGAAGGTGATTGGCTTTTCCATGTTAGGCCGCACTTTTATTTGTTGGGCGATGTGCAACTGGTGTAGCGCCACCAAGTCGACCTAAACGCATAATTGTCTCTGACCATGGAAACTGTTCGGCTTGGGTGCGACAGCGATCGGAGAGCGTGGCATCTTCAGCAATTTCATCGAGCAAGATTTGAACAGCATCGGCAAATGCGCGTCCATTATTTGCAGCCGTTAACCCCACAAAGTCGCCATTGTGATCTACGAGAAATTCACCGACCGCACTTGTCTCTGATGCAACTACGGGTGTTCCACTTGCAAGAGATTCAAGTGCTGCTAGGCAGAAGGTTTCAATCGGACCTGGCGCTAGTGAGATATCGGCGGAGGCAATCATTTGGGCAAGTAACTTCTTATTTGCCACATAACCCCAGAAAGTTACTGGGATATCGCGAGAAGAGTCATATAACTTCTTATGTAGTGGGCCGCTGCCGATATAGACAAGGCGGGCATTGATGCCGCGATCTAGTAACTCGCGCAAGGTTTCTAATGAGCGCTCTGGTTTCTTTTCAGGTGAAAGGCGACCGCAGTGAACTAGAAGAACATCCCCACCCTTAATCATCTTGGTGCGAAGTTCTTCATTGCGCAGTGATGGTGAGAAAGTTTCCAGATCCACACCCAGTGGCACCCGCACCACATTCGTTGTTCCAATCTCATCGAATTCAGCTGCGGCAAAGTTGGTAGTGGTAACCACATAATCAAAACGTGAAGCCAGCCGAGTGTTATGCCAGCTGACGAATCGCTTGAGTGGTAGACCGAAGTAGTTCTTCACCAGACCACGCAAAGTTTCGTGGCTAAATACGATTGCCGGAATGTTGCGATCTGCCGCCCACTTACCAAGGCAGGAGAGTGTGAAGCGATCAGATACTTCAATACGATCTGGCTTAAGTGAGTTAAGAATTGTTTTCACACGATAGGTGGAGCGAATAACACGATAGCCACCACTAAAGGGAATCTGCCATGAAGGAAGTGAGATGCAGGCACCGTGAGTTGTCTCTTCACGTCCAAACTTCTTTCCGGGAACGACATAGATAAATTCGTGGCCTTCGGCTAAGTAGCCGCTACCAAGGTTATGCAGTGTGGTCTTGATACCACCTGATTTAGGTCCGTAGAAGTTAGCGATATGAATAATTCTCATGCGACTAGTTCACCCTTTCTCGCAACCTGGGCAATCGTCTGGCGGTAATAATCAATGAGCTGGGCGTTGATGTAATCCCAGGTGCGATGCTCTACGGAACGACGGGCAGCTACCTGCATCAGATCAAAAGCGCTGTGGTTACGAAGAGTTGATACCGCTTCCAATAGCGTGTGCGAATCAGCGGTATCAATAAGCAGGCCAGTAATGCCATGTTCGATGAGGTCAACCGGACCACCACTATCAGGGCCAATCACTGGAACACCTGCAGCAAGTGCTTCTTGGATTGCTTGGCAGAATGTTTCATGCTTACCGGTGTGAACGAAGATATCAAATGAGGAAACGTAGCGACCGAGTTCATTACCTGATTGATATCCAACAAAACGTGCATGAGGTAGCTCACGCTTCAGCCTCGCTTCAGCTGGGCCGCCGCCGACAATGACGAGCTGAATGTCAGGTTGGCGATCAAGGATTGCAAGGTCATCGATACGTTTTTCATTAGCAAGACGGCCCACATAGCCAACGATTAGTTTATTGGAATCAACACCGCGGAGTTCGTTGCGCAGATTCTCATCGCGGCGAGCAGGATCAAATTTCACTAAATCCACACCGCGCTTCCAAATCTCAACGTTCTTCACGCCAGTTGATTCAAGATCGCGCCGAGCCCACTTTGATGGCGCCAGGGTGAGATCTGTCGTTTGATGGATACGTGCTACCCACTTCTTCAAAGTATTGTGAGCGATTGTTAAACCGTAGTGACGAGCAAAGCCGGCGATATCTGTTTGATAGACCGAGACCGTTGGAATTCCGCTTTTCTTAGCAAAGCGGGCGACGTAATGTCCTAAGAAGATGGGTGAAGCAAGGTGAATGACATCGGGTGCGAAACCTTCAAGATATGGCTCCAGATATTTGCGGGGAACTCCCATCGGAATAAGCTTTTTCATCGCAATGCTTGGCACATGTTTGATCTTGTAATCTAGATAAGAAGTAGGTGCGCCTTCACTTTCTGGTGCGATGATCAGAACTTCGTGACCTTTTTCCTTGCAATATTCGAGCAAACGCAGGACTGAATTGGTGACGCCATTGACCTGGGGCAAAAATGCCTCGGTCACTACTGCAATACGCAGTGTGCGCGCTTTATCTATCTCAGCCATGCGAGAATCATCAGAGTCCTACGCATCTAGATTTTCGCCTGCGGGTTACATGTCTCTGAATAGAAGGTGAACCGTTGGTTGAGAGTTTTGCGCTCATTCATCCTTCCGAAAGCGGCTACTGACCGGTAACATCTAGCCCATGAAGATTGCCGTCTGCATCAAACAGGTGCCTGATTCCTGGGCCGAGAAGAAGATGGTCAACGGTGTTCTCGATCGCGAGAATGTGGATGCCGTCCTTAATGATCTTGATGAGTATGCGGTGGAAGAAGCGCTGCGTATTGTTGAAGCACATGGTGGCAATGAAGTAGGTGGTGCGCACACCGTTACTTTGATTTCGATGGGACCAGAGCGGGCAACGGATGCACTTCGCAAAGGCCTTTCTATGGGGGCAAACGATGCAATCTTGGTAACAGATGCTGCGCTGGCAGCCGCTGATGCGCTATCCACGTCTCGCGTATTAGCCCAAGTAATTGGTGATGGCGGATATGACATCGTTATTTGTGGCACTGAATCAACTGATGCCCGCATGAGCGTGGTGCCGGCGATGATCAGCGCTCGCCTTGGCTGGGCACAACTGACATTTGCCTCAAAGGTAGTTGTTGATCCGGGCGGAAAAGTTTCCATCACGCGCGTGACAGAAGCTGGCGTTGACGAAATCAGTGCCGCTTTTCCAGTAGTAATCAGCGTTGTCGAGAAAATTAATGAACCGCGCTATCCATCCTTTAAGGGAATCATGGCGGCAAAGAAGAAGACGATTGAACAAAAGGATTTGGCGGCAGTGGGAGTCAGCGCCCAAAGTGGTTGGTCACAAGTTATTGATGCCACACCACGTCCTGCTCGCGCAGCGGGTGTGAAGGTCAACGATGAAGGCAGCGCTGGTGATGCGCTAGTTAACTTCTTGGCAGAGAAGAAGTTGATATGAGCACAGTATTTATTCTCGCTGATTTCTCAGGTGAAAAAGCAAGTAAGACAACAGCAGAGATTGCAACAGCTGCGGCCCGTATTGGCACAGTCACAGCCATAGTTCTAGCTGGCACCGGCAAAGGCGCCGCACTTGCAGCAACTGTGAATCAAGGACCGATTAGTGAGATTATCGTGATCGAATCTGATGATTTCACTTCCCATGGCGTTGCAGCTACAGCTGATGCGCTGGCAAATCTTGTGAAAGAAAAGTCACCAGCTGCAGTTCTCATTGCATCGCATGCATTCGGTAAAGAGATGGCTGGGCGCGTGGCAGTGCTCTGTGATTCTGGAATTATTACCGATGCCATTGATATTGCAAGTGATGGCAGTGCCACACAGTCAGTCTTTGGTGGATCAACCACGGTGCACTCACAAGTCTCACATGGCACACCAATCATTACTGTTCGCCCTAACAGCATCGATGCCGATTTCACATCGTGCGCACCTGCCATCACCAATGCAACTGCCACAATTAGCGCCGATGCAAAGAAAGCAACAGTTTCATCTACTCAACCTCCGGTAAAGGGTGGTCGACCAGAGCTCACCGAAGCCAACATTGTTGTCTCAGGTGGCCGCGGAACAGATGGCAACTTCACGGCAGTTGAATCATTTGCAGATTCATTGGGCGCAGCAGTGGGCGCATCACGTGCGGCAACCGATGCTGGTTGGTATCCACATTCACATCAGGTGGGACAGACCGGAAAGACAGTAAGCCCGCAGCTCTATGTTGCCTGCGGAATTTCTGGCGCCATTCAACACCGTGCTGGAATGCAGACCTCTAAGACAATCATTGTGGTCAATAAAGATCCAGAAGCGCCCATCTTTGATATCGCAGACTTTGGTGTAGTCGGAGACTTGTTTAACGTGCTACCGAAGGCCACCGAAGGCGTGGTTGCTCGAAAAGGATAAGTAGGCCAGACGAACTAGAATGCTCCCATGAGCGTCTATCTCGATCACGCGGCCACTACGCCGATGTGTGAATCGGCAATTGGCGCCATGAATACCGCTCTTCGCAAATTAGGTAATCCCTCATCACTTCATACGCAAGGTCGTTCTACTCGCAAAGATGTGGAAGATGCACGTGAACAGATTGCACGTGCTGTGCACTGCCAACCCAGTGAAGTGATCTTTACCGGCTCTGGCACAGAGGCAAACAATGCAGCAATCAAAGGTTTGTACTGGAATTCTCCGAAGAAAGTCATTGTCATCTCCAGCATTGAACATCATGCCGTTCTTGATCCGGCGCTCTGGCTCGTTGAACATGAAGGCGCGGAACTAATTCAGATTCCAGTGACAACCGATGGCGTTGTTGATCTTGAATTCTTGCGGGCACTTGTTGCCGCGCGTGGATCAGAAATTGCACTGATCTCTGTGATGCATAGCAATAACGAGACCGGGGTAATGCAACCGATAGCTGAAGTAGTAAATGTGGCTGGAAGTATTCCAGTGCATACCGATGCGGTGCAGAGTTTTTCCAAGGTGCCACTTTCTTATAAGGATCTCGGCCTCTATGCCATGACAATTAGTGGCCACAAAGTTGGTGGCCCACTTGGAATTGGCGCGTTGATCTTGCGCCGGGCAGTTGAGATTCCGGCACTGCTTCATGGTGGGGGACAAGAGCGCGATATTCGAAGTGGAACGCTGAATGCACCATCGATTGTGGCACTTGCTGCAGCAATTACGGCAGGTGTTTATGATGCATCGGCGGTAGCAAAATTACGTACTGACTTTGAAGCAGGAGTGTTGCGTGCTCGCCCCGATGCTGTAATTAATGGCCGAGGTGCACCGCGCTTACCTGGAATTTCAAATATTACTTTTCCCGGAACCCAGAGTGATTCACTGTTGTTGCTCATGGACTCTGAGAAAGTTTCTTGTTCTACCGGCGCTGCCTGCACCGCAGGCGTTCACAGACCTAGCCATGTATTAATGGCGATGGGCCTTACCGATGTCCTCTCGCAATCGTCCTTGCGCTTCTCATTTGGTGCCACCAATACCCAAGCAGATGTTGATTACGCGCTCTCGGTCTTGCCCACTGTGATTGAACGTGGACTTGCGGCAAATGCGGTAGGTAAGAAATGAAAATTATTGCCGCCATGAGCGGAGGCGTTGATTCTGCAGTTGCGGCAGCTCGCGCGGTAGAGGCCGGACATGAAGTTATCGGTGTGCACTTAGCTCTTTCTTCTAACCCGCAGAAATATCGCAGCGGTGCGCGTGGGTGCTGCACGATTGAAGATTCACATGATGCTCGTAGGGCTGCTGATGTCATCGGTATTCCTTTTTATATCTGGGATATGGCCGATGAGTTTCATGAAGGTGTGGTGGAAAACTTCATGAGCGAATATGCCGCAGGGCGCACACCTAATCCATGTCTGCGCTGTAATGAAAAGATTAAGTTTGCCGCCGTGCTCGATCGCGCAAAAGCGATGGGCTTTGATGGTGTTGTTACTGGCCACTATGCCCGCACGCGCGAGAGCGATGCTGGGCGCACTTTGCATCGCGCCGTAGATCCCTTAAAAGATCAGTCCTATGTGCTTGCAGTACTTAATCGCGAACAAATTGACGGCGCTATTTTTCCATTAGGCGATACTGAAAAAGTTGATATTCGCATCGAGGCCGAAAAGCGCGGGTTAGCCGTAGCGCAGAAACCAGATAGCCACGATATTTGCTTTGTGCCATCGGGGGATAACGCGGGTTGGTTACGTGATCGACTCGGTAGTGAAGTGGGGCCGATTGTTGATCAAGATGGAACGAAAATCGGTGAACATAACGGTGCTTACACCTACACCATCGGACAACGTAAAGGTCTGGGTCTGTCAGTAGCCGCCCCTGATGGTTCTCCACGCTTTGTCTTAAAAATTGAGCCTGTGACAAATACTGTTGTCGTAGGTGCGCGCGAAGATTTGGCTGTGAGTTCAATGCGAGGTGAAAAACCTATCTTCTGTGGCCCAGCAGTAGGAGCTGCGCCCACACGTGGCTTTGTTCAGGTGCGAGCACATGGTGCAGCACTTGATTGCACTTATTACTTAGATGGAGCGCACTTGGTTGCAGAACTTGATGAACCACTTCTTGGACTAGCTACAGGACAAGCAATGGTTATCTACGATGGCGATCGCGTCGTGGGGTCGGCCACAATCTGCGAGACCGCATGAGCACCCAAGCGCGACATCGCATCACTGAATTAACGCAAGAGATCCGTGATCATCAATTTAAATATTATGTATTAGATGCTCCCACCATTACCGATGCCGCATTTGATTTACTCATCAAAGAGCTAGCAGCACTGGAAGCAAAGCATCCAGAATTACTTGAACCAGATTCACCCACGCTGGGTGTGGGCGGGGGATTTTCCACAACATTTGACCAACACGATCACATCGAAAAGATGATGAGTCTGGACAATGTATTTGATGACACAGAACTTGATACCTGGTTTGAACGGGTTGAAAAAGAATCTGCAGTCGGTGCTTTCTTATGTGAACTTAAAGTAGATGGGCTAGCAATTAACTTGCTCTATGAAAACGGACAGCTCACTCGCGCACTTACTCGCGGCAACGGCACTACCGGTGAAGATGTCACCTTAAATGTGAAGACGATTAAGGCCCTGCCACATACTTTATCTGGCAAAAACATTCCGGCACTGATTGAAGTACGCGGTGAAGTTTTCTTACCGGTTGCCGCTTTTAACCAACTCAATGAAGAACTGGAAGAAGCAGGTAAGCCACTCTTTGCTAATCCTCGTAACTGCGCTGCCGGTTCACTACGTCAGAAAGATCCGAGAATTACCGCCTCGCGCGCCCTTGATGTTGTGGTGCACGGTATTGGCGCCTGCGAAGGAATTTCATTTGCTTCCCAATCTGATGCTTATGCAAAGCTTAAAGCCCTCGGCCTTCCCACATCTACTCGCTTTAAAGTATGTAAGAGTCGAGCAGAAGTTCTGGCATTTATTGAGAACTACAACCTGCATCGCCACGATGTGGAGCACGAGATTGATGGCGTTGTGATCAAAGTAAATTCGTTGGCAGAGCAAGAAAAACTCGGTTTTACTTCCCGCGCCCCTAAGTGGGCGATTGCCTATAAATATCCACCGGAGGAAGTCACTACCAAGTTACTTGATATCAGAGTCTCCGTAGGTCGCACCGGGCGTGTTACTCCCTTCGCATTTATGGAACCAGTGAAAGTGGCAGGCTCCACGGTCACTAATGCAACCCTGCACAATCAAGAAGAGATCGAACGCAAGGGCGTATTAATTGGCGATGTTGTCATCATTCGCAAAGCGGGAGATGTCATTCCAGAAGTTTTAGGTCCTGTTCGAGATAAGCGCACGGGAAGCGAAAAAGCATTTGTGATGCCGACTCACTGCCCTGAGTGCGCAGCTGAACTACGTGCTATAACTGAAGGCGATGTAGATATTAGATGTCCAAATACTAGAAGTTGCCCCGCGCAATTACGCGAACGTATTTACTACATCGGCTCGCGCGCAGCACTAGATATCGATGTGCTGGGTTATGAAGCAGCGGTGGCACTGCTGACTGATTCGATTATTACTGATGAAGCCGACATCTTTAATTTGAGTGAGAAGTCGCTAATGAAATCTCAGTTCTTTCTTAAAAAAGATGGCACTGCTGGAAAGAATCTAGGGAAGTTATTGACAGCGTTAGAAGAAGCAAAGAGCAGACCACTCTGGCGCACACTTGTGGCACTTTCGATTCGCCATGTGGGTCCAACGGCGGCGCAAGCCCTAGCCACCAATTTCGGAAGCATGGATGCAATTGCGAAGGCATCTGTAACTGAACTTGCTGCTATCGATGGCGTGGGTGAGGTCATTGCGCAATCGGTTATTGAATGGTTTGAAATTGATTGGCATCGCAACATCATTACCCAATGGACAAAGGCTGGGGTGGCGATGGTCAACGCCAAGGGCGCGGATCTGCCGCAAACCTTGGGCGGACTCACCATTGTCGTAACCGGCGGGCTAGCGAATTTCACTCGTGATTCGATTGCCGAGACAATCACCGCACATGGTGGAAAGCCATCGTCGTCAGTATCTGCAAAGACGGACTATGTATTAGTCGGCGCCGACCCAGGTTCTAAGCTGGCAAAAGCGCAAGAGTTAGGCGTCACAATCATCGATGAAGCGCGCTTTTTAGAACTTCTTGCAGGTAAGTAGTAATCTTCATCCCATGTTAAGACTTAGTGAAGAAGCCACCCGTGTACTTCCAATGCCTCCTTATGCATTTGGACTCGTTGCATTTGGGATTTTCGGCTTCCTTCTCTACATCACTCTTCGCTTAGATAAGTAACGCCCTTGCGAGTAGGGCTATACGGCGGCACCTTTGACCCGATTCATAACGGGCACGTTCACGTCATTGAACAATTAATTGGGCGCAATATTGTTGATCGTCTGCTCGTTGTGCCAGCAGGCCAACCGCGACTTCGCGAACATGAACCCAAGGCAACCGGGGCTGAGCGCCGGCAGATGTGTCAGTTAGCAGTTAATTCTTTAGCACCAGAAATTAAAAGCAAGGTGGAAGTTAATCCGATTGAAATACTGCGCCAAGGCCCGAGCTACACCATCGATACCGTGGAAGCAGTTGCCCAGACTTACCCAACAGATTCCATCGTTGTCGTTGTGGGCACCGATGCCTATACCAATATTGATCAATGGCATCGAGCTGCTGACCTCAAGAAAATGGTTGAGTTTGTCGTTATTGATCGCCCAGATTTTCCAGGCACACCCAACCTTGATGTCGATGCCATTGCCGTGTCGGCAACTCAGATTCGCGAACACCATTCTGATGAAGTACCCGCAGCAGTTGCTGCATATATAAAGGAGCACAATCTCTATGCCAGCAAGTAAAGCCTGCGTTGAACGCACCCAAATTGCCGCTCGCGCTGCTGCCGATAAATTCGGAACCGAACTTGTCGCCCTCGATCTTTCGGAGCAATCAGTATTAAGTGAAGTCTTTCTGATTGTTACCGCAACTAATACCAAGATGGTCGATTCGATCGCCGATGAAGTAGAAGAGAAGTTACGTCTTGCCGGTGATAAGCCACTTCGCCGGGAAGGAACCGCCGAGTGGATTTTGCTTGATTACTCAGATCTGGTTGTGCACATTCAGTCCAGTGAGCTTCGTCGTTACTACATGCTCGATCGGCTGTGGAATGACTGCCCCAAGATTGAGTTAGAAGTGGTTAAAGAAGAGGCAGCTCGTGGGTAACCAGATAATTCTCTGGCGTCATGGCCAGACTGAATGGAATGTGGCAAATAAGTTTCAAGG
The DNA here is from genome assembly GCA_903920065.1 of uncultured Actinomycetes bacterium. Taxonomy (GTDB): domain Bacteria; phylum Actinomycetota; class Actinomycetes; order Nanopelagicales; family Nanopelagicaceae; genus Planktophila. Next base: position 995 of record CAIXKQ010000067.1, on the reverse strand, counting down.
ACATACCGATATTCCATTAAACGCCGTGGGTGAGTTTCAAGCACAGCATGCAGCTCCGATGTTGGCTGCAATCAACCCCACCATGATTATTGCCAGTGATTTAGTGCGCGCGCAGAGCACTGCACACGAACTTGTGAAGATTACCGGACTCGATGTTCAGACCGATGCACGATTGCGTGAAACCAACTGCGGAAATTGGGAAGGTCTGACCGGTGATGAAATTCGCATAGTGGATCTCGATAATTTACGGCAATGGTCAATGGGCGGAGATAACCCAGCCGGTGGAATTGGCGAACGTCGCAGTGAAGTAGGAGCACGTGGTGTGGCCGCGATTAACTCAGCCCTTGTTGGCAAAAATAATCAACGACTAGTTGTTGCAACACATGGTGGAACAGCGCGCACAATCATTGGCACCTATCTTGACCTTCCCATTCCATTCTGGTCACGCATTGGAGGACTTTCCAATGCGCAATGGTCGATTCTGGAAGAATCACCAAAAGGTTGGCTTCTGGTTGAACATAACGCTGGATCTATTCCAGAGCCTGTGATGGGTGAAGAATCCGGCGGAGTTATCCCGGATTCAGTGCGGTAAAGTTCGCACTCCTGAATGACAACGGGGATATGGCGCAATTGGTAGCGCGCTTCCATGGCATGGAAGAGGTTAGGGGTTCGATTCCCCTTATCTCCACGTGAGTACTGAACGCGAACACGCGGCCTACGATTTTGCATACGTGCAAGAGAAGTGGCTTCCCATCTGGGACACACTCCAACCATTTAAATCTGGTCGAAAAGAAGATACGCGTCCTAAGAAATATGTCTTGGATATGTTTCCTTATCCATCAGGTGATCTCCATATGGGCCATGCCGAGGCATACGCACTGGGCGATGTAATCGCTCGTTACTGGATTCAAAAAGGATTTAACGTCATGCACCCGATTGGTTGGGATGCATTTGGGCTACCGGCCGAAAATGCGGCAATCAAACGGAATGAAGAT
>CAIXKQ010000066.1 GCA_903920065.1 uncultured Actinomycetes bacterium | reverse complement strand
TGCAATGGAGGCGAAGTGAGTAATTGCAGCTTCAAGAATTGCAACATCATTAGGTGTCGCACCTTTTTGAGGAGAGAAGATATGAGCAGCACCGTTGATGCCCAACAGGGGATTGGTGACATCACTTGCAAGAATGAATTTCGTATCAGAGATACGAGGATCGAGCTTACTGAGATCGATAGCTGCCAAGTCAGTCAGTGCGCCACCGCCATGGCCGATCTCTGCTCCACTGTTATTTGTTAGTTGCGCACCCATTGATTGCAACGCTCCAGCTCCAGCATCACTTGTTGCAGAACCGCCGAGTCCAAGAATGATTGTGTGCACGCCGTGGTCGAGTGCTTTCACAATCAATTCACCAGTGCCAAAAGAAGTAGCGGTCAGTGGTGCGAATTTCTTCTCACTTAGTTGTCCCAGACCTGATGCCTCTGCCATTTCAACGATGGCAACGCCATCCTTGATTGCAATGCGGGCTGAGACTGGGTTTCCAACTGGCCCCGTTACTTGGTAAGTAAAGGCTTCAAAACCAGAGTGCAGCAGGGCATCGAGTGTGCCCTCACCGCCATCACCGATTGCAACAGCACGTATTTCGCATGTCGGGATTACACTGAGTATTCCTGCTGCGAGTGAGCTGGCAACTTCAAGAGATGAGGCGCTGGCCTTAAAGGAATCGGCGGCAATAACTATCCTCATATCAGAATCCTATAAGCAGGCTAGTGCGCTAGTAAGTACTAAAGCTGCGAAACTCGAGCCTTTGCAATTGCAACCAGTAATTTGGCATCGACATCCCAGTCAACTGGAACCTGAATCGTCTTCTTATTTACTTTATATTCCTTCAGCTTAGGTGCGAACTTAGCGATGAGTCCATCTCCCCACGGACCAAGCAAGATATGGTTTTTAAGCACCGAGACACCCAGAATGTAATCATCGCCTAACTTCAGCATCGGCTGATTCCAGGCAATAACTACCTTCATCTCAGGGTAATGGCTCTGGATTGCTTTAAAGATTGACTTTACTGTCTTCTTCTTCACCGCATCATGAGGCGCAAGATAACTTGTCAAAGAAGTAAATCTCTTTGATGTACTAGAACCGCGGTGGGACATCACTACGGCGTTAGCGTGAGCCTGACTAAAGCCGTGTTCTTGCCGCAAGTAGGCAATCTGGGCTGGATATTTCTCTTCACCTAGATCTTTAAGGCGCCCAAACCAATACGACATCGGCTGCCCGTACTTCTTCTCTATTGCAGGAAAGAAGACGGAGCGATCTCCAGACTGTGTGGCCATAAGGCAACTCTAGCGCTGAGACTTATGCCGATCAGCCATCATATCCATGAGCGCAAAGAGCACTCCGGAGATAACGAATGTCATATGAATACCAATGCGCCATCCTTCACGTTTTGCATCAAAAGTTCCCTCTTGCATAAAGTCTTTCAGTAGCTCAATCACTGAAATTGCAACCAATGAGCCAATGAGCTTAATTTTCAAGCCACTGAAATCAACGTGACCCATCCAGTGGGGACGATCTTTAGCGCCTTCAGCAACTGCAATCTTCGAAACAAAGTTCTCATAACCAGCAAAAAGCACGATGATGATCAAGTTAGCAAGTAGCACTGTGTCGAGTAGTTCAAGAACTTCCAGAGTCACCTCACCGGTGGTGAGATCTGTCAGGTGAGTAATCATGTGCCAGAAGGCATCAAAGAAGCGGAACAAGATTGGAATCAGGGCGAGTGAGAGACCTAAATACAGGGGAGCAAGCAACCAGCGACTGGCAAAGATAATCTTTTCAATAAGTCCCTCTAGCATCTTCACATAACCTCCGAGTTGGCTCGCCCTCGAGTGAAGGCATGCCGAAATTATTACAGTTCGAACCCATAAGTTTTTGCCCCACGCGCAGCCCAAATGCTTGAATTTTCCTGTGTACCTGGTGAACTCTAGGCAAAGTCCGAGAAATTCCGAGCGATTTCCTTGAAAAACACTAGTCACCACAGAAGAATCTGCTCTTGAAGAATAGACAACCAACTTCAGAATAGGAAGTTTTCACGTGAAACTCAACCTCCGCACCTTCGTACTCGGCTTTATCGGCATCGTTGGCACCTTCTTATCTGGAGCAGGTTTACTTGTTCCGGCACGCGCCTTCGGTGAAGATAACTTAAGCGTCATCATCCTCTCGAATCTCCGTGCCTTCACAGGTGCAGAGCTAGCCTTGACGCTCTTTGCTTTGTATTCACTGTCTAATAAGAAGTTTCAAGAGCCTGTACTAATTTTCTTGCTTCTGACTTTTATTGGCTGGACAGTTGGCCAAGTACTGAGCTATATCGTCGATGGAGTACCAAATGCACTCACAACAGGTTCAATCATTGTGCAGGCGCTCTTTATTCCGTTAACGTGGGCTGCACTTAAACAGAAGTAAGAGCTATCACTAAAAAGGCTGGGGCTAACCACCCCAGCTTTTTTCATGGCAGCCGCACCACCTTCTCCACAATCTCTTCGGCAGTTGCCGTAGCACCTAACTCAACGCTGACGTTGGTAGCAAAGCCGCGCAGCGTGGCCTCTGATAACAAGACCATCTGCGCTGCAATATCTGTCATCCAATAAAAAGCGCCCGGGCCGACTTGTTCAATGAGCTCGGCTGCTTTCTCAAGTGCTTCATCGCTAAACTTTTCAGAATCATTGCGATTATCAGCTAGAACTCGTAAGAGATATTCACGAATATCGGTGGCATCACGGCGCACCTGTTGATGTCTATCCAGGATCTGCGTTAACTCACGATCCATCGCCTTATGTCGAAACCAGTTGAACATGAGCCGACTCTAGATCTGGGCACTGACAAGTAGACCCGTCAAAAGTATCCACAGGTCATTTAATTAAGCATTGATTGAGCCTTATTCGCACTTACTCTGCCGCCGCAAGGTATTACCAACCACCACTCTCGCAATCAGGGGCTTGAGATTTCTCGAGCATCCCCAAGCTCGAGGAGAGTGGAAGGAGGTGATAGCCATGGTTCCAGAATTTGACTGGACACGAGTCGTGGTGACTTTTATCAAGTCTTTTTTCGGGTATTTATCCAGAAAAAGCCAAAGTCGCCGCGGCAACGGCGACTCTAGTTAGCTTTTGCTAGCTGGTGTTCTAAGCAAGGAACCCCTCGGAGATTTATTTCCGAGGGGTTCTTTATAGCACCTTGTTGAGCATCAAATCAATCAAAAAGAATCTGTTGTTGAAACTATTTTCTATTCCGCTACTCGGAGTAACATTGCCTTATGAAATCGGCAGCCCGCGCACTGTGCCTCACACTGATCTCAACTCTTGCCTTCACCATCCTGGCACCTGCCACCGCTGCAAATTTAGATGATGGTTATCCGAAAGATACTGCTGCCCCTGGTCGCACCTGCCCGATGGCAGAAGAAGGTTTTAAGACAGTCAGTGATTACAGCGGCAAGACTTTGGTCTGCACGTTAGTTGGTGGCGTGAAGAAGTGGTGGATAGAGGGAGATCCACTTCCCGCACCCGCTGCAAGTCAAGGTCCAGCCCCAGCAACAGGAACTGCAGCTACAAGCGTTCCGGAAATCCAGTACACACCCAAATATCAAATTTCTGCTAAAACTCTGGCAACGATGAAGGTCATTGAGAACATCACATATGCAACTCAATCTCCAAGCCAGCACCTTGATCTCTATATGCCTAAAGGTGTTGTCAAACCACCACTTGTGGTGTGGACACACGGTGGCGGCTTTGTCTTTGGCGATGAAGATGGCATGAGGTTTGATGAGGAGGCCAAACTTCTTGAAGTATTTATCAAGAACGGAGTTGCAGTTGCCTCTGTTAACTACAGGTTGGCCCAAGAAGCACTCTTTCCGGCAGCGGGAGTTGATACCAAGCGAGCTATCCGCTTCCTACGTGCCAACGCCAGCAAATATGGATATGACCCAAAGAAGTTTGCCGCTGGTGGGGGCTCAGCTGGGGCTTACTTAGCCCTGATGGCTGCAATAACTGGCGATCAACCCTCACCATTTGATGATGCAACTGATCCCAATCGTAAAGTTTCGGCGGCAGTCTCTGTTGTGATGGATCTCTTTGGCAACGTTGATTTCTTTGAGATGGCAGATAACAATGTGAAGTACCCATGTGATCAAAGTAAGAATCCATATCCCATGGCCCCAGGAAATATCCACCCTTGGTTTGGCGATATCACTGATCCCACGGTGCAAGCTGCGATGAAATCTGGCGGGCTCTATCCGTATCTCAAGAGCTCAAAAGCTTTACCTGCCTTCTTTATCTACCACGGACTAGATGATTGCTCAGTGAGCCCGCAAGATTCTAAGAACCTAGATAAGGCGGCCAAGGCGCTGAAAGCAAAGAGCACACTTGCACTGATCCCAGGTGCCATCCATGGTGGAGCTGGCGTATGGACTGCTGTGATGAAGGCTGTGCCAGCGATTAAGAAATCGATGACAAGTGCCCGGTGACTTCACGCCTGACCCCAAGGGAATAATCACTACGCTCCAGAGAGTTCTCTGACCAAAATCAACATCCTTGCTAAGTGCGAACATATACTCGCGCAATGAAAATCAAGAGCGCGATTGCTGGAAGTTTACCCAAGCCTCATTGGCTAGCTGAGTCAGAGCAGTTGTGGGCGCCCTGGAGGCTAGAGGGAGAAGAGCTTCGGGAAGCTAAAAATGATGCGATGACAATCGCTGTGGCAAACCAATTGCGAGCAGGCATCGATGTTATTGGCGATGGCGAACAGAGCCGCCAACACTTTGTGACTACATTTGTGGAAAATCAAAGTGGAATTGATTTTAAGAATAAGAAGACAATGCGCATCAGAGATCGCTATGACGCACTTGTGCCTGTAGTAGTAGATCAAATTCACAGAGAACGCTCTGTATTTGTTGAGGACGCTAAGTTCTTGCGCACGCTGACCGATAAGACCCTGAAGTTCACCCTGCCTGGGCCGATGACGATTATCGACACCCTCTTTGATCAGCACTATGGAAGTCGAGAGAAGTTGGCATTCGCCTTTGCCCAGATCCTAAACGATGAGGCAAAGGAGCTAGTTGCTGCCGGAATCGACATTATTCAATTTGATGAACCAGCTTTCAACGTCTTCTTTGATGATGTGCGCAATTGGGGTGTGGCAGCACTTGAACGGGCAGCAGCTGGACTGAGCAGTAAAACGGCTGTGCATATTTGTTATGGCTATGGCATAGAGGCCAATATCAAGTGGAAGAACACCCTCGGTGATGAGTGGCGCCAGTATGAAAACATCTTTCCCATGTTGGCCCAGAGCTCGATTGATCAAGTCAGCCTTGAGTGTCAGAACTCGAAAGTGCCGATGGAGTTAATAGAAATATTGCGGGGCAAGGAGATTATGGTCGGTGCCATCGATGTTGCCAGCAACACGGTAGAAAGTGCCGAGGATGTGGCAAAGGTCTTGCGTGAGGCACTTAAATATGTGGATGCCGAGAATTTGTTAGCGTGTACAAATTGCGGAATGGTCCCACTTGCACGAGATGTGGCCAACGGCAAATTGCAAGCGTTAGCAGCGGGCACGGCTCTGATCAATAAGGAGTTGGGTCTGTAGCTCGCTCGAAGCTAACTAGCCTCGCTAGGCCCCATTACTCTAAGAAAAAAGACCCCACCATTTCTGATGAGGTCTTTAACTTGTAGCTCTATCTTGCGATGCTCTGACGAAAATTCAGACCACTTTTAGAAACAACCCCTTAACGCAATAGAAGATTATCAGATAAAAAGATATCCACACAGATTTTTTCTACGTCTTTATCGTGTCCAACTAATGCGATTGTTCACTCACGTCCGTGTAGCTCAGTGGATAGAGCAACCCCTTAACGCAGGGTTAGGTCGTGGGTTCGAATCCCGCCAGCGAGGCGCCTACTTAGAGGCCCCGGGGCTAGTCACCTGGGGCTTTTTTGTTTTAGCAGTAGATTTACTTACATGAACTCCATAAAAACCTTTAATACTCGCGTGGCCGAGAAGATCACTTCTCTTATTTCAACAATGTGGTGCGCCTATCTCTTTGCCGCCATTGCACTCATTTCACTGCCGGCGGCAATTAAGAGTGGCAGCGTCGTCATTATCGTGGCCTGGATTGCCCAGACCTTTCTGCAGTTGGTACTGCTTTCAATCATCATGGTGGGACAGCAGGTGGCGGGGGCCGCACTTGAGCAGAAGATTAATGAGACCCATGAGGCATCGCTAGGAGAATTTGAGCTAGCAAAAGAGGCGCGCAGGATTGCAGATCAAGAGCTGGCCCAGATTAAGAGCATGGCAGCTGAGATTCATGCCATCTTAAAAGATATCGAAAAGCGTTAAAGAACTACTCGAAATCTCCACCGCGACCGGTCAAGCGCTCACGCTTTTTAGATGGTCTATCTGCTCGCGTGACAAGAAAGAGAACTGCCACGGAGTAGATAGCAATCAGTGCTAGACCAATACGCATTATTTAGCCTAGAACTGCCCAGACAACGAGGGCGAAGGTGGCGATACCAATTCCAACGATGGCGATAGCTGATAGTGAGAGCAGACCACGTGAGTCGGCAATCTTCTTTGTGAGCGCACTTTGTTCAGAGACTGCTCTGATGTCGATGATGAGTGCTTCGGCTTCGCGCACGGCGGCGTATTGCGAAATGATGGCCAGGATTCCAGTTGCTGCTGCAACTCCGATGGCAAGGAACTTAGCGCCATCTGTGGCGTTTTCAAAGGCGCCGATTGCAGCTAAGACAAAGATGGCGATGAGAACTAGTGCGGGTGCTACCTGTGCTTGGATGACTTGTGAGCGCATCTGATTCCATTGATAGATTAAGTCTTGTGCCTTCATAAGTAACTCTCCTTAAAAACTCAGGTCCAGCTGCAGCAGCGCTGCAGCTAGGGCAAAGGTTAGAGGGCTTCTTAGGCGGGCGCGAGCCCAATTGGTAAATCAGAGGTGAAAACTAAACCTCAATCAGTGGCTGCGCCGCATCTGACAGGCGAAAGCCGACACTGCGAATCACAGAGATGACTTCTGGGCCGCCGCCTTCGCGGATCTTCTTACGTAATCTGGAGGCGTGGGTATCAACTAACTGGTTGGAGCCAACACCTTTCATCACACCGATTGCTTCCAGGATTTGGTTGCGAGTGAAGATGCGGTGGGGGTTTTCCATCAGTAGTTGTAAGAATTGATATTCGGTATTTGTTAAGTGCAGTTCAATCTGATCAATTGAGAATTGGTGGGCGCTTAAGTCCATCCGCATTGGGCCCCAGATAAGAACATTAGCGCGCGGTGCGCGCTGACTTTGTCCGCGTGCTATCTGTTGATTTACACGTGCTACTAAAATCTTGTTATTAATTGGCTTACTCACATAGTCATCAGCGCCAGCTGACATCACCATGACATCATCGATGACTTCACTGCGGTTGGTGAGCATGAGAATAGGAACAGTTGACTCTGCGCGCAGTAATCGACAGAGCTCTAAACCACGTAGTGGCATTGCTTTGAGGTGAATAATGACAAGGCCGATATCTCTTTTATCAAAGAATTCTTTTGCTTCCATGGGGGAGGCGGTGTCAGTTACTTTAAGACCCATCACTTCAAGTTGTAAGCGAACAGCAAGGCGATCGCTCTCTTCATCTTCAACAAGTAAGACATTTATAGGCGTGTTTTCCACTGTGGGAATTTCAGTCACGCTTGATGGTAGCCCTGAAAACTTACGATTCAATGACTACCCTTAAGTAACTTGGCAGTCTAGGGCGAACCCTACGCATTCACACTTACTTACAATTGCATGACTATTCGTAAGTAAGTGAACAACCTAGGAAGAACTTGAGAGTTCTTATAAAGAACGTAGTACTGCGGTGACTATCCCTAATACTTCACACCCATCACCATCGATGGGAGCAAAGTCGCTATTGGCAGGAAGTAACCAGATGTGGCCACCTTTGCGTGAGAAGGTCTTGACGGTGGCTTCGCCATCAATCATCGCTGCCACGATCTCGCCATTGTTGGCATCTTTTTGTTGGCGAATAACAACATAGTCACCATCGCAGATGGCGGCATCGATCATTGATTCACCTTTGACTTGCAACATGAAGAGATCACCTTTACCGACAAGTGATTCTGGTAGTGGCATGGTGGCCTCTACCTGTTGATCTGCAGTAATAGGAACACCAGCAGCGATTGCGCCAACCAGTGGAATAAAGCGGGTCTTATCTGTGTGGGCGCCGGCGCCGGTGAGGTGATCAGGTAGGACAACTTCCATGGCCCGGCCGCGGTTCTCATCGCGGCGGATGAAGCCCTTCTCTTCCAAGATATCGAGTTGGTATTTAACCGATGCGGGGGAGTTAAGGCCAGCGGCATCGCCAATTTCTCGCATGGAGGGGGCATAGCCCTGGGATTCAGAGGAGGTCTTGATGAATTCAAGGATGGTGATCTGGCGAGCTGAGAGCTCGGGCTTTGTGGTCATACACATATTCTTCCACAGGTTGGGGATAAATTCAAACAAATGTTCGAAAATAACTTGCAGGTGTCGGTGGGGGCAGGTATGGTTTACCCATCGAACAAGTGTTCGAAAACCTTCCCCAAGGTTTAAGCAGTAGCAGGAGCTGAGAACCATGAGCGCTATAACCCTTACAAATCAAGGCTTTTACGCCAGCAACGCTAACTTCCGTCCGTCCGGCACCCAGTTAAATCGCCGTGGTCGTCTAGCTCGCACACTCGTGGTGCTCTCTCTTGCCATCGTTTTAGCATCCCTTGTCAGCGCCAAAGCTGGGGCTGGCACCGAGGTAGTTCCGGCCGCTGCCGGCTCATTTATCACGATTACGGTGGCACCCGGTGAGACCTTGTGGTCGCTAGCTGCCCGGGTTGAGCACGATGGGGATCTGCGCTCGCTGGTCTCAGAGATTGTTTCAGTCAACTCACTTGCATCAGTTGATCTCACAGCTGGCCAGAAGATCCGCATCCCGCTGAAGTAGGTGCTAACCTTTACCTATGGTTTCTAAGGTAAAGAGTAAGAAGAAAGTTTCTGCACCGAAAACTCGAGCCGGTCGTACATCCACAAGTCGTATTAGTTCTAAGAACCAAGTGACCATACCCGTAGATATCCTACGAACGGTTGGATTACAGGCAGGAGATGATGTGGAATTTGCATTCAATGACGCTGGTTTTATCGAGGTACGCAAAGTGGAAGAGAAGAATTTATTTCTTGAGCTCTCTCGCGTTGCGGGGGATACCTATCGCGGCTTTAACCTGGAAGAAGAGAGAAAACTTAATTGGGATTAGTGCTTCTGGACTCATCAGTTTTGATTGCAATTCTTAATCCGGAAGATAAACATCATCAGATTGCAGTGGATAGCTTTTCAGAGTCACATCGCTATCAATTCTCGGCCCTATCCATCACTGAAGTTCTACCCGCTGCCTTTAAGGCAGGTACCTCCCAGGCCGTCATGGGAAAACTGCTGCAGATAGCCACCGAGATCATCGCCCTCGATAGCAAGATTGCCGAGCTGGCAGCCTCAATCCGCGTGAGCCAAGGGCTAAAAACTCCCGATGCGATTATTAGCGCCAGTGCCACCCAGACCAAAGCCCAGCTCTGGACCCTAGATGCCAAGCTCGCCAAGGCTCACAAAGGCGCTCGCCTGCTGGCATAAGGCTCATCCAGGTGCGACACGCGAAAGAGATCAACGCTTCATCCTGCAGAGTCTCAAGAAATACTTTATAGTTCCCACTAGATGTAGGGGTCGAAGGCGCTAAAACTTCCATTAGTAGTGTTTTTACGGTAGTTTTGCCAATTCACCAATACATGCATTTATTGGAAATTCTAGGTATTTCGAAGGGAGACACGCCGAGATGATTTGCCCGTTCTGCAGACACGATGATTCCAGAGTCGTTGACTCTCGTCCGGTCCAAGAAGGCACAGAAATCCGCCGCCGCCGCGAATGCCCCAAGTGCGGCCAACGTTTTTCAACCCAAGAGGTTGCTCTTCTTAACATCATTAAGCGATCAGGGGCTACAGAGCCCTTTAGCCGCGAGAAGGTTCTTGTCGGCGTTCGTAAAGCGTGCCAAGGTCGGCCAGTAGATGAAGATGATTTGGTTTTACTTGCCCAGCGAGTGGAGGAGACCCTTCGCGGAACAGGACAAGCAGAAATCGAAGCTCAAGAGGTGGGGCTAGCAATTCTTGCGCCACTTCGCGAACTCGATGAGGTGGC
>CAIXKQ010000065.1 GCA_903920065.1 uncultured Actinomycetes bacterium | reverse complement strand
GTTGATGAAATCAACGTAGGTGCCCTCTTTCATTGACGGATCGCACAGCGCGCAGGCCATCGGATGGCCAGATTGAGATGGAGGATATCGAACATGGCGCCGCGTCAACGTGGAAGACCGCTTCGCTAGGTGCTCCTATGGCCAATCTCACCGCAGTCTTGATGACTCCGTTATGTGTCACAACAATTATTTTTTTACCTGGGTACTCGGCCACCAACTTCTCGAGCGCTTCTTCAATGCGCACCGTTGCTTGGTCCCATGACTCTCCCCCACCGGGTTCGTAGGCTGTTGAGTTAAGCCAGGCCTGATATGCATCGGGCTCTTGCTCTTTTACCTCTTCAATTGATTTTCCATCCCATGATCCAAATGAGAGTTCAAACCAGGCTTCATCAAAGATGATTTCAAGTCCGGTGGTGCGCGCTATTGCTTCAGCTGTTTGTCGCGTGCGATTAAGTGGTGATGCAATCAAAACTTCGGCGCCCAACTTCACAGCCTCTTCTGCAACAAGTTCGGCTTGATCAAGCCCATCTTGCATTAGCTCTGGATCAAGTGCTCCTGTTCCTGAGAATTTACGGGTGGGTGTGAGAACTGTTTCACCGTGGCGCACAAAATAGATAAAGGTCGGAATCTCAGCGCTGCGCAAGCGATCAGTCAGGTAATTCTGCTGAATGACGGCTGCCGGTTTATGAGCACTGCCACCATCGAGTGCCTTGTTAGCTAGGCGATCGGCATGCGAATTATCATCACGGGGAATCCAGGAATAGGTAACAAGTGATGGCGTGTGAGCATCGCGGCATTGCTTAGCTAAATCACGCATATCCGCATGCTTAATCTGCCAACGGCCAGACATCTGCTCGACAACTAACTTAGAGTCCATCGCAACTTCTACGGTTGCCTCTTTATCCAATTGGTGAATATGAGAAAGCCCAGCAAGCAGGCCGTTGTATTCAGCAACGTTATTCGTTGCCACCCCTATAACATCAAAGAGTTCGGCGACAATCTTGCCGTTTTCAGTAACTACTGCGCCATAGCCGGCAGGGCCTGGGTTTCCCCGAGAGCCGCCATCTGCCGTTAACTTAAAGTGACGAGCCATTAGTGATCACGCACCAATATGCACCGACATTCTTCACATCTAATGATTTCATCATCTGCTAATCCAGAGATTCTTTGCAGCTCATGTGCATTAAGGGTTAAGTGGCAACCCTTGCATTGATTGCCAGCAAGTGCTGCCGCACCTATGCCACCATCTGCTCCACGGATTTTTTCATAGAGCGCCAGGAATTCAGCACTGACTGATTGTGTGGTTGCCGCGCGATCTGTGGCAATTCCTTCAAGTTCGGTGTTAATTGCAGCCATGGCGTTTTCTTTACGGATATTTAAATCAGCAATGATTGCCGCAAGCTCTGCTTCCTCTGCCGTTAAAGCCGCAATGCGCTCTTTAAGTCCATCTACTCGCAACATGATTTCAAGCTCAACTTCTTCTAACTCAGATCTGCGAGCGCCTAAAGTGACAAGCT
>CAIXKQ010000064.1 GCA_903920065.1 uncultured Actinomycetes bacterium | reverse complement strand
TACATGCCTTCACTTGTTCGCGGCAGGATCAAAGGATCCTTATCCCCTGGCATCCAGACCTCTTCCAGTCTCTTTGCTAACCCACATAAGGCAACGTCTGTGATTCCAAGTTCATCAAGTGCTCGCGCAGCTGCAGCCACTTGCGGGGCGCCACCATCAACAACGATCAGTTGTGGTGGATAGGCAAACTTGCTCAGCTTTCCACCAGTTTCAGCAATCTCGCACTTATTGACATCTCTATCTGCCAGCAACCTCTTCATCCGACGGGTAATCACTTGGTGCATGGCTCGAGTGTCATCCTGTGCCGTATCGGTATCAATAATGAAGCGGCGATATTCACTCTTCTTTGCCAGGCCATCTTCAAAGACGACCATAGATGCAACAACTGTAGTTCCTGAAATATTGGAGATGTCATAGCACTCAATGCGCAGAGGTGTGCGCGAAAGCTGTAGCTCTTCCTCAAGTTCGAGCAGTGCTTTGCCCGATACGGCGGCATCTGTTGCCCGCTTACTTAAGTATTGAACAAGTGCGTAATGTGCATTGCGCTCCACTGTCTGCAGTAGCTCCACCTTATCACCACGCTGCGGAACTTTAATTGCAACCCGGGCACCACGGATGGAAGAGAGCCAGTCTTCTAGTGCAGTGCGATCTACCGGCTCTTGATTAAGGAAGATTTCGTGCGGAATATCTGTTGGTGTGCTTTGGCTATAGATGGAGAAGAACAGGGATGCAATCTGATCATCTCCCTCCAGTGCTTTCTCCTGATCTACTATCCACGAACGCGAACCTTTAATAGAACCGCGCCTAACCATGAAGATTGAGCCCGCAGCATGAAGTCCTTCTTCATGGATTGAGATGAAATCACCATCCAGATCATCAGAGAGATTGCCTTGCGTTGAACGCTGTGCTTTTTCGAATGATTCAATCTGATCTCGTAGGCGCGCAGCTCGCTCATATTCTTCTAAATCAGAAGCCAACTCCATCTCATTTCTTAGAGTTGGCAGTAAGTTCTCCATCCCTTTTTCCATAAATGAATCAAGCTTCTCCGCAATCTCTCTATGTTCCTGTGGTGTTACCCAACCAACGCAAGGTGCGGCACATTTACCAATATCTCCAAGCAAACATTGCCGCTTTGTTCGTTGCGCGCGCTGGAAGTTTCCAGCACTGCAGGAGCGAACCGGAAAGACTTTAAGGAGCACTTCGTAGGTATTACGCAGCGCCCAGGCATTTGTATATGGACCAAAGTATTTAAGTCCAGGACGCTTCTCTTTGCGGGTAATAAAAATCCGTGGAAATTCATCGGCCATTGAAATAGCTAGATATGGATAGGACTTATCGTCCTTAAATTGCACGTTGTAAGTCGGGTGATACTGCTTGATCCAAGAAAACTCCAGCGCCAACGCCTCGAGCTCAGTTGCCACAATGGTCCAGTCCACCCGCACCGCTTCATGCACCATGCGATAAGTCTTCTGCGCAAGATTGGAACCGAAATAGGTTGTTAGTCGATTCTTTAGATTCTTCGCCTTGCCCACATAAATGACTTTGTCATCAGCGTTATAGAAGCGATAAACCCCTGGCTCTTCAGGAATCTCGCGTGGGCGATAACTGGAAGGCTCCGCCATTATTTCTTCTTCGCTGAGCTTTTCTTAACTATGGCGCGATTAGTTGCCAGAACTTCAGCTAAGTATTGCCCGGTGTAACTAGCTTTCACCTTCGCCACATCTTCTGGAGTACCTTCGGCAACAACGGTTCCGCCGCGGAAGCCACCTTCTGGTCCCATATCAATGACCCAATCGGAAGACTTAATGACATCGAGATTGTGCTCAATCACAATTACAGTGTTTCCACTTTCCACCAGGCGCTTAAGAACACCGAGCAGTTTATTAACATCCTCAAAGTGCAGTCCTGTCGTTGGCTCATCTAAGACATAGATGGTGCGTCCTGTTGATCTGCGTTGCAGCTCAGTTGCAAGCTTCACACGCTGGGCTTCTCCGCCTGAAAGAGTGGGAGCTGATTGACCTAAACGCACATAACCAAGACCCACATCACATAAGGTCTTGAGGTAGCGCGCGATGGTGGGAACAGATTCGAAGAAAGCATGCGCAATCTCAATCGGCATATCCAAGACTTCGGCAATGGTCTTTCCTTTGTAGTGAACCTCAAGAGTTTCCCGGTTATATCGCGCCCCATGACAGACCTCGCATGGAACATAGACATCCGGTAAGAAGTTCATCTCAATGGTGATGGTGCCATCTCCAGAACAATTCTCACACCGTCCACCTTTGACGTTAAAGGAGAAGCGACCCTGCTGATAGCCACGCACTTTCGCTTCCGTAGTTTCGGCAAAGAGGGCGCGAACTTTATCGAAGACACCGGTATAAGTTGCTGGGTTAGATCGCGGTGTGCGCCCAATAGGTGATTGATCAACATGCACAACTTTATCTAGTTGATCGATGCCGGTAATTGTGCGGTGACGACCTGGAACTAGACGTGCGCCATTGAGTTTATTCGCAAGAGTCGTATAGAGAATGTCGTTGACCAGTGTTGATTTACCGGAACCCGATACCCCGGTAACAGAAACAAAGAGTCCCAACGGAATACTAACCTCGACATCTTTGAGGTTATTCTCTTTCGCACCTTTTATTA
>CAIXKQ010000063.1 GCA_903920065.1 uncultured Actinomycetes bacterium | reverse complement strand
GAGACTATTCGAGCTCTTGCCAAAGTTGCCGAAAAGGGAATTCGCTTGGCTCTAGTTGATCGTCCCGCGCTCGGTTTGCAAGCATGTAGCGTTGCAGTGAACGATTCATATGGCGGCTCCCTGGCGCTCACTCACTTACACGAACTAGGGCATCGCAAAATTTTATTGCTCACCGGAAGTGAAGATATTCCACAAGTTGCAGATCGCAACGCCGGAATTAGAGAATCGATGAATGAAATCCCGGCTAACCAACTACCTCAGATTATGGAACTTCGCCTGGATTCTATGAGCGCTTCAAATGCATACGATGCGATGATGAAGAAGATTGAATCAGGTATTGATTTCACAGGAATCATCTGCGGCAATGACTTGATTGCACTCGGAGCGATTCGTGCGTTGCGCGAAAAAAATATTGCGGTGCCAGAAGATGTTTCTGTTATCGGATATGACGACATCGATTTTGCGGGTAGCGCCAACGTTCCCCTGACTTCAATATCGCAACCGGCCTATGAACTTGGCTTTGCAGCTGCTGAATTGATTATTTCAGAGTGCGAAAACCCCGAGCGCCATGTTCATCAACGGATTGAATTCCAACCACGGTTAGTGGTTCGCTCATCCACGGCACCTACTAAAGCTCACCGTGCAAATTTGAGAATTTCCTGACCGCTCAGAGTCAAAGCGCAACCAGTACTAGGAACTACCTGCGGTTATTACGTGCCCAGGCATCCAGACCAACTGCAATCAGCAAGATTCCTCCCAAGGTAATCTGCTTATAGAGTGGGTCGATTCCAATGAGATCGAAGCCATTTCCAATGAGTGCGATGAAGAGAACTCCAACAGCTGTTCTCCACACAGAACCTTCACCACCTGCAATAGAAGTTCCACCCACAACAATTCCGGCTAGTACGGTAAATGCAAGAGTTGAACCGAGCGCCGCAGATGCACTTAAAACGCGCGATGCATCAATCATTCCGGCAAGACCTGCCGCCATTCCGCTAAGACCAAATGCAATTATTTTCACAAAGCTCACGCGAATTCCTGCAAGTCGTGCTGCCTGTGAATTTCCGCCAGCGGCAATGATGTAGCGACCTGTTGTTGTACGAGTGAGTAAAAATCCTAAAATTACGACGACAAATACCATAATCCAGATTGAAGAGTTAACCCCCAACAGAGAGCTTTGTGCAATCTTTCCATAGTCAGGTTTCTCCGCTAAAACTATAAGATTTCCTTCTGTTATTTTTGAACCAAGTCCACCAATAACAAATGACATCGCAAGTGTGGCAATCAGCGAGTTGATTTTAAGAATCGCAACAACAACGCCGTTGACAATTCCCACACCTAGACCAAGTAGCAGTCCTAATACAACGGATGAAAACACTGAGTGAGTGAGTGCAAATTGCGCCGATACACAACCGACCAGAGCATAAGTGGCGCCCACTGAGAGATCGATAGAACCAGAAACAAGAATCAAAGTTCCAGCAGCAGCGATAATCAAAATTCCGGACTGCTGATCCAAAATGTTGAGTATGTTAACAGTTCGAAGGAAAGGATCACTTGCGATAGAGAGGGTAATAAAGAGGATTAAGAAGGGCAGGAAGATCCCAGCATTGCGCCATGAACGCATCGAGCTTGGCAGAAAGCGAGTCCAGTTTTCGGTAGTTTGTGACATTAGATTCCTCTTCTAGCTATTCTCGGTAAATGCAGCTTCTAAAACTGCATGTTCGGACATTGTTCGACCACTAAGTTCACTAACAATTCGGCCACCACGGATGACCAATACCCTGTGCGCAATCCCTAGAACTTCTTCTAAATCAGAAGAGATTGCAATGATTCCGAGCCCATCTTGTGCAAGAGCCACGAGTAGATCATAAATTGCTCGCTTGGAACCTACGTCAACACCTCTGGTGGGCTCATCGACAATCAGAACTCGAGGGTTACTCATGATGGTTCTAGCCAGCAAAACCTTCTGTTGGTTACCGCCAGAAAGATGTGACACTTTCTGCTTGATGCCAGAAGACTTCACAACAACTTTTTCTAGGATTTTCTCCACTACATATTTCTCGCGTCGGGGGTTGATAATGCCTAATCGACTCCACTTGCTGACGCTAGAGAGAGTGATATTTTCTTGAATGCTTCGTTCTATAAGCAGCCCCAAATCTTTGCGGGATTCAGGCAGCATAGAGATTCCTCGTTGAAGAGCGGCCAAAGGCGCTTTGCCGGTAATGCGAACTCCATTGATTTCAATTGTTCCGGAATTAATCTTTGAATCCCTAAAGATTGCTCGCGCTAATTCTGTGCGACCAGATCCCACTAGGCCTGCAATACCGAGAATCTCGCCAGCACGCACTGATAGCCAGGCATTACTCACACCTGCTGCACATAAATTATTGACAAAAAGTACTGTGGGAGCAGAATGG
Organism: uncultured Actinomycetes bacterium; assembly: GCA_903920065.1. Classification (GTDB taxonomy): domain Bacteria; phylum Actinomycetota; class Actinomycetes; order Nanopelagicales; family Nanopelagicaceae; genus Planktophila. Next base: position 5,702 of record CAIXKQ010000063.1, on the reverse strand, counting down.
TGTGGAAATACTTTCTCAGGATAAATCGCACCAAGTGAGCGTCCAAGCATTAACTCAATAAGTGACTCCTGGCTACATTCTGAAGCCGAAGCTGTCTTAATAAGGATTCCATCGCGAAGAACTGAAATGGTGTCAGAGAGTTCTAGAACTTCTGAAAGAAAGTGTGAAACAAGAATTACCGTTGTTCCTGCCGCTGAGAGATTACGGATCACTGTGTGAAGAGCTTCTGCTTCTTGTCGAGAGAGGGCAGCTGTGGGTTCATCCATAATAATGATTGATGCGTTACGGCTGAGCGCACGAAGAATTTCAATCTTTTGCTGCTCGGCAACACTAAGGCTGCCAGCTAAGGTGTTTGGAGAGAACTCAAAGCCAACTCGTTTGGCAAGTTCTGCAAAGTCTTTACGTAGTTTTTTACGTCGAATAAATCCAAAGCGTCTTGGTTCTTCACCGAGCAGAACATTCTCAGCAACAGTAAGCCCTGGAACAATAGCTAGCTCTTGCGCGATTGTGACGATTCCGTGAGCCAAAGCTTCGCGAGGAGATTTAAAGTGAACTTTATTGCCACCAAGAAATACCTCGCCGGAGTCTGCCGTGTGGATACCAGAGATAATCTTTCCTAACGTGGATTTACCAGCTCCATTTTCACCAACTAATGAATGAACTTCTCCAGGTTTAATGGTGAGAGATACGTCAGATAACGCGGCAACCCCACCAAAACTTTTTGAAACACGAACTATTTCTAGCTCATTCTTATGTCTCGTCATGTTTTGGTGGGGCGCCTTGTCTTTATAGGTCTGGGTAGTTACTTAGATTGTGGAAGGTTTATTAACCGACCCACTCTCCAGTGAACTTGCTTGCATTTGCCTTAGTGATAATGCCGTCATCTGGAAGTTCACCGACAGGGTTGATTCCGCCGCTTGACTTGCCAGTCTTGATTGCCTTAACCAAAGCCTGCATTCCAAGTGATCCCATTGTTGCTGGTGTTTGGGCAACATCTGAGAACCATGTTCCAGCCTTAACGCCTGAGATTGCAGTAGCAGAGCCACCGAATCCGACGAGAAGCACACTGGTGTTCTTAGCTGCAGAAAGTGCCTGAATAGCACCTTGGATTCCCTGGTCTGCTGCAACAATCACATTAATTTCTGGATGTGCTTGAAGCATGTTCTGAACAGCACCGAGTGCAACTGCAGGAGTAAAGAATGATTCTCCTTCTGCCACAATTGAGGTGTCTGTGCCAGCGATTGCACCTGTGAAGCCCTTATTGATAGCTACATCGAGTGTTGATGCCTTGATGCTATAGATGTAACCAACGTTGCATGGTGAAATGCTCTTTGACTTACATGCTGCTATAGCTTGTTGACCAAGCTGCTTACCAATCTTTGATGGCAAGAATGTGACGTTTGCAGATAGTCCCTTAACCTGTGGCTGCACTGTTGTGTAGCTGGTTCCAAGAATCTGGTCAATGTTTACAACCTTGATCTTCGCTTCGATTGCCTTAGCAACTAGTGGAGCTAAACCAGCGCCGTAGATTGGCTGTGTAATGATTCCCTGGTACTTACCAGAGCTAATAACATTTTGAAGCTGTGAATACTGAACCGCAGGATCATTATTCGCATCAAAAACTGTGACCTTATATCCGTTTGCGCTAGCAACAGCTTTGGCTGCAGCAAGCATTGGTGAGTCATAGCTATTTGTTACCGCAAATGAGAGATAAGCAATGTTTACTTGCTTAGCCGCTGTTGCTGATGTACTGAAGACGAGTGATCCTGCAAGGGCTAAAATTCCCACTGCAGCACCAAGACGTGCTTTGCTCTTAAACTGGACCACATTTCCTCCTTTATCAGTCAAGGGACTTCCCCTTGAAAGAATTGCTGCGAAATACTCCCCGCATCGCCACGAAGAGTCAAGCATTACTTAACATCTTTATCAGATTGTTAACTAATTCCTAGTTATCTCTTTTCTCTCTTCCACCCCTAGTGCTTGTGCTCACCTTCGAGTTTTTGGTCGAGATATTCCCAGTCGCGGGTAAAGCGATAGGAATGCTGAATTGGTGGCTGGGGTGATTGGGTTTCAATCCACCTGACTAGCTCACCTGACTTGTTTTGAAAACCGTGGTCAGAGCCAACGCCGCACCAGAGCACATCGCCGGGTACGAAGGTGTACTCCTTGCCTTCAATAAGCCCCACAGTTTCACCCTGCGTAAATGTGTATGTCTCTTCAAAGGGATGATCATGTGGGTGTGCAATAGCAGTAGGTTGGTAATCGACAATAAACATTGTGTGAAGTTTTGCGTGCACGCGTTGATCTACCAACATGCGAACACCGATTCCGCTGTATGCAAGGAGTGCAGTAGCCATACTTGCAGAAACAGTTGGATCTGACACTTTGGAACCGACAGCTAAATTATTGAGATTCATCGATGACGGATCGAACCGGAAAGCACGTTGTGTGCGGGGATCGCGCAGATCTACCGTTGCACCAGAACCAGCTCTCAGGTCTTCACCTGTGAAATAAGTATCTTTACGACGTGGGCGTTCAACTGCGCCCGGTGCGCTGCATTGCAACCAATGTGCGCCTTGCGCTCCAGCCTGGAGTTGATATGAAGTAGCGATAGGGACAACAACTACATGGTCCTCTTTGAGAGTAATCGTTTCACCCATCATATAAATTGTTACTTCACCTTTAAGAACATACATACTGAATTCGTATGAATGAACGACCGCATCGACGTTGCCGTTAGCCGCAATCCAGTTAGCTGATAAGTCTGTATGCGGTGAGCCCACAGCGCGGTCCACGAGTTCTTGCTTGGTGAAGCCTTTGCTGTGGCCAGCAAACACTTCTGGAACAACAGCCTTAGCCTGATCAATTCGTGTTATGAAATACATTATTTCTATCCTTACTTAATCAGCCAGCCACCATCGACGGCGAGGTTGACTCCGTTGATTCCGTGGTTATCTAACATGAAAGCGGTTGCTTCAACGATTTCTTGCATTGTTACCAGGCGACCAAGTGGGGTGCGCTGGATAACGTGTGAATTATCTTTATCGGCCCAGTAAGGACTGTCACCAATAATTCCTGGGTGAATTGCATTGACTCGGGTAGGTGCAAGTTCTATGGCCATTGATCGAACAAGACCGGTAACGCCACCGTTAACAGTGGAAACCGTTGTACTGCCTGGATATGGACGTTCCATGGCAAGTCCACCAAAAAGTACTACTGAACCTGTTGGAGTAAGGCGATTAGATAGTTGGTGCACGACTTCGGTATATCCAACGAGTTTAAGTGTTACTAAACGAAGAGCACGATCAATGTCATAACTCTTAAGTTGATTTGCATCGCGTTCGATAGCGCTGATAACGATATGGTCAATTGACTCGATATCTTTTAGCGCAGCTGCAATTGTTTTTGGTTCAGCAAGATCAAGTGCTATCCCGGTAACTCCGTTACCAATTTCTTTCACTGCCGCGCTTGCGCTCTCAGTTGTGCGCCCGGTCAGGATTACTTCTTCTCCACGAGCGGCAAGGAATTTCACAATTTCTTTTCCAATACCTTGAGTGCCCCCTAGGACAATTGCCCGCTTCTTACTCATTCGCCACCCTCGTTTCGTATTTCACCCAAGGCCAGCAATCGCCCGGTGCGAATCTGAGGTTAACCGAAAAATGTTGCGGTGGGAAGCCCTACTTAACAGATAACCAAATGTTATTAAGTAACCCTTGACAGGCATTTACCCGCCCAACAATAATGACGCCATCGTTTTACCCACCCACTTCCAAAAATGAGGTCACCCATGAGCGCCAATAATCGTCCACTGCTTTTCAAGAACGGCATCGTGCTTACTATGGACAATGCACACACTCTTCATCAAAAAGGCGACGTGCTCATCATTGATGGTGTCATTAAAGAAGTTGGGCCAAACGTTGCCGCACCAGCTGATGCAGAAGTGATCGACGCATCCGGCGGAATCATCATGCCGGGAATGATCGACACACACCGTCACATGTGGCAGACCGCAATGCGTGGCTATGGCGCAGACTGGACCCTTTCTCAATATTTTGTTTGGTACTACCTCTCTCATGGAAAGTCATTTCGTCCACAAGATATCTATGCAGGCAATCTCTTGGCTGCAGTTGAAGCTATCGATGCCGGTGTCACAACATGTGTTGACTGGTCACACGGACTACAAACAATTGAGCACGCAGATGCTGCAGTTGATGCGCTAGAGGCAGTTCCTGGCCGCTTCGTTCTTGCTTATGGAAATATCCAAGCTGGCCCATGGGAGTGGTCTGCAAAGCCAGAGTTTAAAGATTTTATAAAGCGCCGCATCGATGGCAAGGGGGACATGCTCGGATTCCAAATGGCATTCGATGTTCCTGGAGATCCAGCATTTCCTGAGAAAGCAGCTTTTGAGGTTGCTCGTGAATTAGGCGTTGGCGTGACTACTCACGCTGGCGTGTGGGGCGCAACGAACGATGACGGAATTCGTTTGATGTATGAGAACGGCTTTATGAATGACAACACCGTCTATGTTCACGCTGCAACACTCAGCGATGATTCATATAACCGCATTGCTGCAACTGGCGGAAATGCCTCTGTCTCTACCGAATCAGAGCAGAGCGCGGGCCAGGGCTATCCACCAACGTGGAAGCTTCGTCAGCACGGCGTTGAAGTCTCACTTTCGATGGATACCAGCGTCTGGTGGAGTGGTGATTTGTTCTCAGCTATGCGCACGACAGTGGGAGCAGATCGTTCACGCGAGCACCTAGAAGCACATGCAAAGAAAGAGACAGTCTCTGCACTTCATATGCGTTGCGAAGAAGCAGTTGATTGGGCAACTCGTGGTGGAAGCCGCGCACTTAAGATGGATAGCAAGATTGGTTCACTTGAAGTTGGAAAGCGCGGAGATGTTGTTCTTGTTAAGAACGATGATTCGCCAGTGATGTTCCCAATTCTTAACCCATATGGTCACATTGTGATGCAAGCCCAACGCGGAGATGTTCACACTGTTGTTATTGATGGAAAGATTGTGAAGAAAGATCACAAGCTCGTTGACTCTAAGTTGGCTGCGGCGAAGAAAGCTGTCGCTGAGACTGTTGAATACTTACAATCAACTATGGGTAAAGAGACATGGGATGCCGGAATGCACCCAGAGATTCCAGATACAAAACTCAATGAGAACCCATATACCTACACCACCTTCGATTCTGCTTCAGCGGATTGGAAAAAGAAGTAGGCGATAGTCCAATACAATGAGCCTGTGCCTCAATACAAAGTAGCAATCGTCGGCGCGGGTCCTGCCGGTTACTTTGCTGCCCAAGCTCTGCAAAACTTGCAGAGCGAGGAACTACAGTTTTCGATTGACATGATTGAACGGCTACCAACGCCATGGGGATTAGTCCGCAGTGGTGTGGCGCCGGATCATCCAAAGATAAAGACTGTTTCGAAAGTATTTGAAAAAATTGCTGCCGAACCTGGCTTTAGGCTATTTGCCAATGTTGAACTTGGCTCAGATTTGACCATTGAGCAATTGAAAGAAAAGTACGACGCAGTCGTTATCGCTACCGGATCTGCAGTTGGCAAGAAGCTTGGCATTCCCGGAGAAGATCTACCGGGCTCGATGTCTGCGGCCACCTTTGTGCCTTGGTATAACTCCCATCCAGATTTCAAAGATCACACTATTGATTTGAGTTGCGATACGGCCGTTG
>CAIXKQ010000062.1 GCA_903920065.1 uncultured Actinomycetes bacterium | reverse complement strand
AGACCCAGTGATGGTTCATCGAGAAGAAGCAGTTGTGGGCGCGAGACCAAGGCGCGGCTAATAGCCAACATCTGACGTTCCCCGCCAGATAGCGTGCCTGCTAATTGCTTACGGCGTTCTTTGAGTCGCGGAAAGAGTGCATACATCTCATCTATTGCAGTTGTTACATCTGACTTAAATTTTCTGCGGCGGAAAAGTGAGCCCATCGAGATATTTTCTTCAACGCTGAGCTCTGAAATCACTGCATGTCCCTCAGGAACATGTGCGATTCCCAGACGAACAATATCTTCGGGGCGCTTTCCTATGATTGATTGTCCTTTCCATGTGATGGAACCGGAACTGGGATGTTCAAGACCTGAAATCGTGCGTAGTAACGTGCTCTTTCCGGCGCCGTTGGCGCCAATCACGGTAGTGATCTTTGATTCTTGCGCCTGCATTGATACGCCATCAATGGCCACGACAGAACCGAAGCGAGTGACGAGATTGTCAATCTTAAGCATGCTCACCGCCCAACTTCTCACTGCCGGTTTGCTGTGAGGTGCCAAGGTAGGCAGCGAGCACAGCTGGGTCGCGCTTAACAGTGTCGAAGCTTCCACTAGAGATAACTTTTCCAAAGTTTAAAACATAGACCTGGTCTGAGATTGCGCCAATAAAATCCACATGATGTTCGACAATGATGATTGCACAGCGCTGCTTTAATTGCTTTAACAGTGCCGCAAATTTATCAATGTCATCTTGACCTAGTCCGGCAGCAGGTTCATCTAGAAGAAGAAGCTTCGGTTGGGAAACTAGCGCCCGAGCAATAGATACTCGCTTGCTCTCGGGATAAGTAAGTTCACCAGGCTTCTTCTCGGCTAAATCCAGTGCACCAGCCCAGGCAAGTGCATCACTTGCACGCCGGCGCAGCTTTGCTTCTGCCCGCCCTGAAAGTCCTAATAAATCTTTGAAAAAGTTGGTACCGCTGCTGTGATTGGCGCCCATCATGACATTTTCAATAACGCTTAAGCCACTAAAGAGTCCAACGCCTTGCAGTGTGCGACTTATGCCAAGTCCGGCCAAATCATGACTTGCTGGCCATTTCATCTCTTTGCCATGAATAGCAATCGCTCCAGAAGCTGGCGTAACAAGTCCTGAGATTGCATTGAAGATTGTTGTCTTACCCGCACCATTGGGGCCAATCAGACCCACAATTGTGTTGGGTGCGATTTCAAGAAATACATCATCGAGTGCGGTAAGGCCACCGAATTTAACGCTGAGATGAGAAATTGATAGAGCTGGACCAGCACTCATAACGTCCTCTCTTTCATCAATCTCAGAGCATTCAATCTGGAACTAGTAAACATGGGGCGCGTAGATTCTAGGCACACGCGGACCTATTCGTGTGACTATCTCATAATTAATTGATTGAGATGCTGCTCCCCAGTCATCTGCTGTGTATTCACCGTGTGAACCATTACCGAAAACTGTCACCCAATCCCCTGAGCGGGCTTTGGAATCTGCACCTAAATCGACAACAAATTGATCCATCGATACTCGACCAATAATCGGTGCGCGCTTTCCTGCAGACCACACCCCAGCAGTGCGCGCGATCCGTGGAATTCCATCGGCATACCCCATCGCAACTACACCTAATTTGGTGTCGACCGTTGTGCTCTGGGTTGCCCCATAACCAACAGGTGATCCGGCTGGAACATCTTTTACTAAATAGAGAGCAGCCCGTAGCTGCATAGCTGGACGAAGGCCAAGAGATTTCGAATCACCGAGTGTCTGCACATCGGGAGAAAGTCCATACATCGCAATACCCGTGCGCACCATGTCAAAGCTAGCAGCACCATTTTTTAGCGTGGCAGCTGAGTTCGATAAATGTCTCATGATGTTGACGTGGCCAAGAGAATTCAGATGCGCAACGGCAGCGCTAAATCGCCCCAGTTGATCACTATTTTGTTTTTCAGCAGGCTCATCTGCCCGGGCAAAATGCGAGAAGATTCCGACAACGTCCACACCCTTTAGATGTTCTGCAGTGAGTTGATCCCATTCATTTAGAAACCCACCACGAGTCATCCCGGTATCAACTTCCAGGTGAACACGTGCTTTCTTAGAGTTAGACGCTGCCGAAATTTCTTTCAACGCAGCTAGTGATGCGACAGCGATTTCGATATCTAACTCAATTGCCTGTGCAAAATCTGAGCCAGGTTGCACAAGCCACGCCAAGATTGGCGCAGTGATTCCTGCTTCACGCAGCGCAACTGCTTCTTCTAGGAGGGCAACGCCAAGGTATGAAGCACCGGCTGATAGCGCTGCCTTGGCAACTGGAATGAGTCCATGGCCATAGGCATCTGCTTTCACAACTGCCAGAAGATTTGTTCCAGAACGCTCTTTAAGTAGTTCAACGTTATGTTTAATTGCGCTGAGATCTATCAGTGCTTCTGCTCTCATCGCTCAATCACCACCATCGCCGATGCAATCCCACCATCGTGTGAAAGTGAAAGGTGCACGGTGGCACCGTCAATCAGTTCTGCGATGGCACCTCGGAAGAGAAAGTCGGGTTTTCCATTCTCATGGTTAATAACTTCGGCATCATGCCACTGCAATCCATGAGTTGGGCTCAGCGCTTTATAGAGCGCCTCTTTGGCGGCAAAGCGGGCGGCAAGTGATGGGGCGGATTTGGTACGTTCAGATTCGGTGAAGAGTTTTTCAGCCAGATGAGGAGTGCGTTCGAGGGATTGCTTAAATCGGGCAATGTCTACGACATCGATGCCAATTCCATCAATCATGACACTGAGTCTATTAGTGGTTAGTGAAGTTGGCTATCAGATGGAAAGAACCTATCGATAGCAATAATGAGAACAAGTAGGGCGGCCCCCAAGAGCAGGCCACCAAATAAATCTGAGAACCAGTGGGTGTTGCGAATGAGAGAGACGGTGCAGACCGTGAGTGCAAGTGCGCCAACGCCGGCGCTAGCCAGCCTTCCTTTATAGCGATTAACATGGGCGTATCGGTAAATCAAATATGCAACCATCCCCCAGATGAGAATCGCATTTGATGCATGGCCGCTGGGATATGACATTCCGCCTGCATGCAAGATATCAAAACCTTCTTTTGGCTTGGTTCGACCAAGTCCATATTTAAATGCACCAACAACAGCATTGAGGGCAAGAAATGAGAGCACTCCTAAATTAATTGGCCGCCAAGTTTTAAATCGTCTGGATATATAGAGGGCAACTAGCAGCAGTGAAATTCCAGAAACTCCACGAAGGCCTAGATCATCGAGTCGACGTATAACGAAGTGAGTGAGACCAGTAAGTTTTGGATGCTCCAGATCGTTAAACCACTTATCAATTTCGACGATAAAGCCGCTGGTGAGTACTTGGTAGGTAATAAAAAGATATCCAGCAAATAAGCCAGCTGACCACTTCAGTGCACGGCGCATTTGACGCTGGCGAGGATCGACAATCGTTGACATAGTTATTCGACGGTGACCGATTTAGCCAGGTTACGAGGTTGGTCTACATCTGTGCCACGAGCAACCGCAATTTCATATGCAAAGACTTGCAGCGGAACGGTTGCCAGGACCGGTTGGAATAATGAAGATGTCACAGGAATACGAATAATGTGTTCGGCGCCAATTACTTCGGCACCTTCTGGGGCGATGACAACTACACGAGCACCTCGTGCCTTTACCTCTTGAATGTTGCTGAGCATCTTCTCATCAAGGCCATGCTCATCAGCAGGAGGCAATATTGCAATCACTGCAGTGCCTTCTTCAATCAAAGCGATAGGCCCGTGCTTAAGTTCGCCCCCTGCAAATCCTTCAGCATGAATATATGCAAGCTCTTTTAATTTAAGCGCTCCTTCAAGTGCAACGGGATATTCGATTCCGCGCCCTAAAAAGAGAATGGTGTCATTCTTTACAAACTTACGAGTTAATTCGCGCAACGGTTCGATTGTTTCCAAGATTTGTTCCACCTTGCCCGGAAGCTCAAGCATCTGGCTATATAGATTGCGTACTTCTTTTTCGGTGAGCTGCTTTCGCACCTGCGCCAGTTTCAGACCGATGAGATAGATAGCAACAATTTGTGTCAGGAAGGCTTTTGTTGATGCAACAGCAATTTCAGGACCCGCATGGGTATAGAGGACCGCGTCCGACTCACGTGGAATCGTGGAAGAGTTTGTATTACAGACTGCCAATACTCGAGCACCAGCTGCCTTTGCATGGCGCACCGCCATGAGCAGATCCATAGTTTCACCTGATTGTGAGATTGCAATGACGAGGCAATCTTTATCAATAATCGGATCGCGATAGCGGTATTCGGAGGCAATCTCCACATCGACTGGAATCTTTGCCCATTTTTCGATTGCATACTTTGCCACCATGCCTGCGTGATAAGCAGTTCCACAGGCAATGACAGAAATTCTCTTAATCTGTCGCATCTCATCATCGCTCATATGTAATTCATCAAGAAGTATCTGATTGTTATCACTCAGGCGGCCAATAAGTGTGTCTGCTATTGCTTTTGGTTGATCAAAGATTTCCTTGAGCATGAAGTGGGCGAACCCACCTTTTTGCGCCGCGGCTGCATCCCATGTGATTTCATATTCACGAAGTGCAACAGCCCGGCCTTCGAGGTCACAGATTGTGATTGACTCTGGGCTGATGGTGACAACTTCATCTTGGCCAAGTTCAACTGCGCGCTTGGTGTAATCGATAAAGGCAGCGACATCAGATGCTAAGAAATTTTCACCCTTGCCAATACCTGCTACCAATGGCGAATTACGGCGCACTCCCACGATTGTTTGTGGGGCATCGGCGTGAATAGCAAGAAGTGTGAAAGAGCCACGCAGTCGCTTGACCGCTGCCCGCATGGCTGCGGTGAGATCACCGCCATGTTCTTTGCGAAGGTCAGAAAGTAAGTGGGCTACAGATTCGGTATCTGTTTCAGATGAGAAGGCATGACCACGAGCTTCTAACTCTTTGCGTAGCTCTGAGTAGTTCTCAATGATTCCGTTGTGAATAACTGCCAGCTTGCCCTCGTTATCTAAGTGAGGGTGGGCATTACTGTCAGTGGGGCCACCGTGTGTTGCCCAACGTGTGTGTCCGATTCCAGAATGCACAGTGGGCAAATTTGCCGGAAGTGCGGCTTCAAGATTTGCGAGTTTGCCGGCACGCTTTTCCACAAAGAGAGAGTTGTTGGTACCAAGTGCTATTCCAGCAGAGTCATATCCGCGATATTCAAGTCGGCGAAGACCTTCAACGATGGGCGTGATTGCAGATTGTGGTCCGGTGTAACCCACGATTCCGCACACGAATTAGTTCCCCAGTTCTGCTTTCACAACAGCTGCAAGAGATGTTGCGATGTCTTGCGCAAGGTTATCACTCGCGGCCTCAACCATCACTCTTACCAGCGCCTCAGTACCAGATGCGCGCAATAAGACTCGACCATTCTCGCCAAGAGTTGATTCTGCAGAAGCCACAGCCTTTGCAATCGCTGCTGATGCTTCCAACTTATCTTTCTTCACATCAGAGACATTGATCAGAACCTGTGGGAAGCGCTGCATTTGTGAGGCTAGTTCTGCCAGCGACTTGCCACTGCGAACTACTTCTTGCGCCAATTGCAAGGCGGTAAGAATTCCGTCGCCAGTGTTGGCAAATTCGCGCATAATCAAATGTCCTGATTGTTCCCCGCCTAGTGAGAAATCGCCTTCAATCATCTTCTCCAGGACATAGCGGTCACCGACAGCTGTGCTGATGACTGAAATACCAGCAGCTTTCATAGCGTTCATAAATCCTAAGTTGCTCATGACAGTGCCAACGATTGTGTTAGATGTCAGCCCACCGCGGTTCTTAAATCCGATAGCAAGAATTGTCATGATGGCATCGCCATCGACAACCTTGCCAGCACCATCGATGGCAAGACAGCGATCAGCATCGCCATCATGGGCAATTCCAAAGTCGGCGCCCTCTTTAACAACGGCTGCCTGTAAATCTTCTAAGTGTGTGGATCCGCAGTTCTCGTTAATATTCCAGCCATCTGGAGAACGATGGATTGCAACTACGGTTGCGCCGGCTTTTTCATATGCAATAGGTGCGACAAAAGAAGATGCTCCATTTGCGCAATCAACAACAATTTTTAGTCCCTTAAGGGGTGTGGTTACCGAAGCAGCTAGATGGTTGAGATAGCGAGCGCTGGCGGTGTCATCGAAGGTAATGCGTCCAACATTTCGCCCGGTAGGACGTGTCCATGGCTCGCCCATACGTTTTTCAATCGCCGCTTCAATGGAGTCATCAAGCTTTCCGCCGCCACGTGAGAACAATTTGATTCCGTTATCTGGCATCGGGTTATGCGATGCTGAAATCATGACCCCGAGATCGGCCCCAGATTCACCCACAAGATAAGCAATAGCTGGGGTTGGTAATACACCGACGCGATACACATCGATACCTGCACTGGCTAAACCGGCAGCAACAGCTGCTTCTAAGAATTCTCCTGATGCACGCGAATCTTGGCCAACTATGGCTCTAGGGCGCTTGCCTTTATTACTCGAGGATTCAACGAGAATATGCGCTGCAGCTACCGCAACATCGACGGCAATTTCAGCTGTAAGAGTTTGCCCGTTTGCTAAACCACGAATCCCGTCTGTTCCAAAGAGAGCCATAACAACTCCTTTACTGCAGGAACAAACGGGATATCTGGGTAAAAAGAATTAACGCTTTGAGTACTGTGAACGCTTACGCGCCTTCTTAAGGCCGTACTTCTTACGTTCGATAACACGAGCATCGCGCTTGAGGAAGCCAGCTTTCTTCAGTGCTGGACGATTAGCTTCAGTGTCGATCTCGTTGAGTGAACGTGCAACACCAAGACGTAGTGCACCAGCTTGACCTGAAACTCCACCACCGTTGATGCGAGCAAATACATCGTAGAGACCCTCTGCACCTACTGTGCGAAATGGTTCTGAAACTAGTTGCTGGTGAACCTTATTTGGGAAATAACCATCGAGTGTCTTGCCGTTGACAACCCAGCGACCTGTACCTGGAACTAGGCGAACGCGAGCAACTGCTTCCTTACGGCGACCTGTACCAGCACCTGGTGCTGTGATTGCCTTGCGGTTAGTTGCAGCAGCAGGAGTAGCTGAAGAGTAGGAAGTAAGTGTCTCTGTCTCGTCGATCTCGTTGAAAGTTGTATCTGACATATTTATTTACTTATCCCTTACTTCGCTACTTGAGAAACTTGAGTGAATACATATGGAACTGGTGACTGTGCTGCATGTGGATGCTCTGGGCCGGCATAGACCTTGAGCTTCGATGCAACCTGTGCACCAAGACGGTTCTTTGGAAGCATTCCCTTGATCGCCTTTTCAACAGCGCGTGTTGGGTGCTTCTCCATGAGTTCGCCGTACACAGTTGATGTAAGT
>CAIXKQ010000061.1 GCA_903920065.1 uncultured Actinomycetes bacterium | reverse complement strand
CTGAACACCCTGGTCTACTTGATGAAGATGAGTTTGATATCGCAGGCGCTGCAACCGGTGTGGTCGATGCCGAGAAACAATTAAGTGCCGAGCGAGTTAAAAGTGGCGATTTGATTATCGCAATGCCAGCAAGTGGCTTTCATGCAAATGGGTATTCACTGATTCGCCACATTCTGAGCTCAGAGAAACTTGATCTCAATAAAAAGTATGAAGGATTACCTGCCACGCTCGGAGAAGTCCTGCTGACTCCTACTGAAATTTACACACTTGATTGTTTGGCTCTGATTAAAGCTCAAGGAGAAAAGCTGCGCACCTTTAGCCACATCACTGGTGGGGGAATAGCCGATAACACTGCGCGCGTTATTCCGGCTGGATTGCGTGCGCGATATGACCGCTCTACCTGGTCGCTACCTTTGGCAACACAGTTTTTAGCAGAAAGTGCATCAGTGCCTCAGGCAGATATGGAACGGACCTGGAATTGTGGCATCGGTATGAGCGCCATCGTTGATCCAGCCGTTGGTGATCTTGTTATTCGCTCGCTCGCAGCTCGTGGAATGTCGGCTTGGATTGCGGGAGTCGTTGAGCCTGCCAGTGATTACGATTTACCACGTTCATACTTGGTCTCTGAGTACAAAGGATAAATTCAATGGCTAGTAAGTCAAAGATCGCTCGTCAGCGACAAGTGAAGCAGAGTAAGAATGTTAACTTCTACATCATTGCGATTCCGGTTCTTGGATTTCTGATCAAGTTAATCACCATGATTAACACCCCCAATGGTGGGTGGCTTGGCGCAGATGGTGAAAATTACTTCAGTGGTGTTGATGGACTCCTTGCAGATGGTTATCTATCGGATAAGAGCATTCTTTCCTACTGGCCAGCCGGATATCCCATACTGCTGTGGGGCCTGGCAAAAATTTCAATGACACAGATCATTTGGTTAATTTCATTTATTCAGAGCATCTTCTATGCCTATGCCAGCTACTACTTTGTTAAGCAACTTCGCGATACTAAATTGCGCCCCTATCTATTTCTCATCGGACTCATTCTCGCCATTAATCCCACTCTTTCCCTAAGTTCGATGGCAGTGGGTTATGAAAGCCCGATTGCAGCCTGCATGTTGATGGTTGTGGGTCTGATTATTAAATCTTTGCAGAGTCCCAATGATCGCCGTTTGGTAATTCGAGTTCTTGGTGTGGGCGGCTTTTCAGCCCTTGCCACATTTATGCAACCGCGTTGGATTCTGACCTCAATTGTCATTGCAGCGGTGTGGGCGTTGATGACTAAGAGCCGCAAAGTGCAGGCCCTGATTCTTGTGGGCGTTATTGGAGTAATGGCTATTGCGCCGGCAATACTTATTCAGCGCAACGTTGCATCTATTGACAAAGCTGTCATTTCAACAAACTTAGGTGTGACCATGAGACTTGGTGCTGGTCCGCAAACAACCGGTGGATATTCTCATACTGGCCCAGATGTTCCATGTGATCCAGTTCCACCAGCAACAACGGTTTCAGATAACGATGTCGTTAAGTGTGTGATCAAGTGGTATGCCGCAAATCCAGTAAAGGCCGGAAAGCTCTTTGTGAAGAAGGGTTGGTATTACTGGTCACCGTGGTCTGGTCCGCTTGGAAATGGAACGATGGCGCGCAACCCGTGGCTGAAGGTCAATCCAATTATGGATATCGCACGCGGTAGCCAATCTGGAAATGATCTGGTCTATAAATCAGTTGGAAAAGGAATTTCATTCTTCTGGGTAGTTGGCTGCATCTCACTCTTCTTTATTGGATTCTTCTGGCTGCGTTCCATGAAGGGCATCTATGCCAATATCGCCTGGCTCACCGGTATCCCGGTTGTCATCTCCTGGCTCATCTCCATGGGCACAATCGGTGATCATCGATTCCGCATCCCGACGATGTCTTTGAGCCTGTTCTTACAGGTAATGGGCTACTTCGCCCTGCGCCACAAGGCTAAAACGCGCTCATTTGCGGTGGCTTTGGAGTCAAGTGCCAAGGCGCGATAACCTACGCGTCTGACACGCTAGATATTCGTAAGGAGGTCGCCCATGGGTCGCGGCCGTGCAAAAGCAAAGCAGACCAAAGTTGCTCGCGATTTAAAGTACAACTCTCAGGAGATGGACCTCGATCGCCTTGCCAAAGAACTTCATGGCGATACTCCGAGCCAGCAAAATCAAGAGGATGACGATCCATTTGCTGAAGGAAATTACATCCCTCGCGCATAAGTAGTTTTTCTACATAGACTCTTCTATGTGAGACCAACCCCGTATGTCGCATCCCTGCGCATCTACGAACCTCTTTCTGCATTTGATTCCCTCGACCGCCTTCGTTGGCAGAGCATTGATGCAAATACTGATACTCGCAAAGAAGAGCAAGCGCTCGCACTTCGCCGGCTAGTATTTCCAGAACCACCAGCAGGTCGTCCCGATGGTGCACATGTATTAGATATTAAAGACATTCGTTATGTATCACCATGGTCAACTGCAACCCGTTGTTGGGCAGCACTCGATGACTTTAAAGAATCACTGCCATCATCGATTACTCCATTTTTTATCTCATCAGCTCTGGAAGAAGTAATCACAACAGGTGTAGATCTCATTGAAGATCGAGTTCCGCATATCATCACCGAAACCTGGGTAATTCCACCGCGGTGGTTCTCACTATTTACTCCGGAAGAGCGGGTGCGCGGAGAAGATGATGATGGTCCATTCTCATTTGCACGAACAACAATGGCAAAAGCGCGCGAACGCGCTATGAGTTCGCATGAAATTGTCTTGGGTGCATTTGGCCAAGGCCCAGTTGAAGGAGAAATTGAGAATTTACTCGATTGGCTTGAGCTCTTTCACCCAGAGTCACTGGTGGAGTTAGATTATGGAGGCTTGGCCGCATACCTTGATGCTTCACTTCGAGCACAAGGTAAAGATGGTCTTGATGACGATACTTCGATCGAAGATGTTGCACATAGCTTGTCTGGATTAGCAGCAGCCGATGGCGCCATCGCCGGGCAGGGCTATGAAAAGCTTGTTTCGCGCTGGAGATTGGTGCAAGGGTTCGAATCAGCAACCTAATCTTCATATTTCGGTAAGAAGCTCGGTATTGCCACCAGCGTGGTGGTGGGGAATACTTTGCGACATAACGGCCCAAATCGGACACTCGAATAAGGCCGAGTTTATTGGGGGAACTACATGAGTCGGCTGCCTGATGCAGAAGTGCTTCTGACTCCTCGCGAGGTTGCAGATTTATTTGGTGTTGATCCCAAGACTGTTACTCGTTGGGCGAAAGCCGGAAAACTCACTTCAATTCGCACACTAGGTGGACATCGCAGATATCGTAAATCTGAAGTTGATGATCTTCGCCAAAATTACTTCAAGGCACAGAATTAACTAACCATTTATTTTTATGAGTTATTCAATCGCGCAATTTTTCTTATTAGGTTTTTTGACCTTTGCACTCGTTGGCCTGATTACGCCACCCATCAGATATCTTGCGCTGCGCTTTGATGCCGTTGATGCACCCACACTTGAACGTAAGGCGCAGAAAGAACCCGTTCCATATTTAGGTGGCGTGGCCATCGCCATTGGAATTATCTCTGCATCCTACGGTGCTCTCATTGCAACTGATTTCTCACTGGCAGCTCTCAAACTCGCTAGCTCGGTATTAGTTCCAGCAATTGCAATTTCAGCGATGGGTTTATGGGATGACTTACGTGGTTTAGCTCCATGGCCACGGCTAGTTGCGCAGACATTTACCGGAATCATCGTTGCCGTCATTCTTACCGTCACCGACACCATGGGTTTTGCCTTCAGTAATCACATCGTTAATTACGCAATCACGGTGCTCTGGATAGTTGGCGTCTGTAACTCCATTAATTTCTTTGATAATCATGATGGCGGGGCCGCCGGCACAGTTGCCGTCATTACCTTCTTCCTCTTCTTTATCGCCTATGACCGCCAGCAAGTGCTGGTCAGCGCCCTTGCGATAGTGACCGCCGGTGCCACAGCTGGATTTCTCATCTGGAATCGCACTCCAGCAAAGATTTATATGGGAGACGCCGGCTCACTCTTTCTCGGCATCATCGTTTCGGTATTAACAATTCGTTTAAGCCCAGGAGTTATTCCTACCTATAAGTCACTCGCTATTCCGCTATTTCTTATGGCAACGCCCATTCTTGATACAACTGTGGCAGTAACATCGCGTCTTTATCGCGGCATCTCACCTTTCCAAGGAGGCCGTGATCACCTTTCTCATCGACTCATGCGCGTTGGCCTTAATCGTCGTATCACTGCATTTACCTTGTGGGCCTTTGCTGGCTTTTATGGTTTTGTTGCTCTTGCAATCTATATCTGGCCTGATACGTGGGGCACGCAAGTAATTGTCCTAGGCGCCATCGCATGGGTGGCACAGTTGATTTATTTCTTAAGAATTCCTTCTGAGGGGTAGACTGCGAACATGTCAGATAACAGCGCCAATAAAAATGAAGATATGAAAGCAAAGATGCTTGCTGCCCTAGAAGCGAAGAAGAATAAGAAGGGCGCACCTGGTTCCCAGACTCACTCTGAATCAGGATCAAAGATTCGTGGCGGACAAAGAAGCGGCGGAGCACCTCAGGTGCAACGCAAAGCTGGACCATCTGGCTCAGGTTCTGCAGGTTAAATTCCTTCTTGAAATTAGAGTAAGACCCAATTCATCTCGAAATAAAGTTGGCGGTTCTGCCGGTGATCCACCTCGGCTAGTTGTCTCAGTGCAAGCCCCAGCAGTTGATGGAAAAGCCAATCAAGCGGTCATCAAGGAGTTAGCCCGCGCCTTCGAATTACGAGCTCGCGATTTTACGATTGTATTTGGCGAACTTGGCCGCGATAAAAGATTGCTTCTTAATGGCGATGAAAAAACTCTCCAAGTAAAACTTGAAGAGCTGATGGGCG
>CAIXKQ010000060.1 GCA_903920065.1 uncultured Actinomycetes bacterium | reverse complement strand
CTCAAAGAAAGAGATTCGCCCAGTAACAATTGCCACATACCAAGTGATGACAAAGAAGAAGAATGGCGTCTATGCCCACCTTGATCTCTTTGATACTCACGACTGGGGACTAATCATCTATGACGAAGTACATCTACTGCCTGCGCCAATCTTTCGCTTCACAGCCGATATTCAATCTCGCAGACGGTTAGGCCTTACTGCAACTCTTGTTCGCGAAGATGGCATGGAGGGTGAAGTCTTCTCACTCATCGGTCCTAAGCGTTTTGATGTTCCTTGGAAAGAAATTGAGGCCCAGGGATACATCGCACCAGCTGAATGTATTGAGGTGCGAGTAAATCTCACCGAAGCCGAACGTCTTGCCTATGCAACTGCTGAGCCAGAAGAACGTTACCGATATTGCGCAACTACGCGCACCAAGCGAAATGTTGTCGAAGAGATTGTGGCTCACCATGCCAATGAGCAGATTCTTGTAATTGGTCAGTATCTAGATCAACTCGATGATTTATCAGAGACCCTAGGGGTTCCAGTCATTAAGGGTGACACACCACAGAAAGAACGGGAACGTTTATTTGCAGCATTTCGTACTGGTGAAATTACCTGCCTTGTTGTCTCAAAGGTTGCAAACTTTTCAGTTGATCTGCCAGAGGCAACAATTGCTATTCAGGTTTCCGGAGCCTTTGGTTCTCGCCAAGAAGAGGCGCAACGTTTAGGGCGAATTCTGCGACCAAAGGCAGATGGTCGAGGAGCAATATTTTATTCAGTAGTTTCTCGTGACACTATTGATCAAGACTTTGCTCAAAACCGCCAACGGTTCCTAGCTGAGCAAGGTTACTCATACCGAATTATTGATGCTGACGATATTTTTCAAGGCAAGTTCTAAATCTCACCGGATCTACTCTGTAGAAATCGTGGTGTTCGCCATTGATATGAATGACTGGAATTTCTGTTCCATATAGTTTCTCAAGCTCGGCGTTACCATCGATATAAAGTGTTTCCAAAGTAAAAACTAACTCTTCCCGTAAGTCTTCAAGAGTTTTCTCAGCAATTTCACAGAGATGACAGCCTTGGCGTGAATAAACCGTGACTGTGACCATGACTGCATTCTCGCATCCTGATAGCGTTGGGCGCTATGAGAGGCATGAAACGCACAGCAGCCAGCGCTCTCACAATCTTCACTCTTGCTCTCTCCCTCCTATCTCCAGTCCAGTCATATGCCCTTAATAATTTCAAGGTCGCACCAGCTACTTCGTGGGGATATATCTACGCTGGGCCCTCACTTGCTAAGGCGCAGACTCGTTCGCCAAAGGTTGTGTATTTAGAACAGAAATCTAAGTTTGTAGTTAACTATAAGAATTTTCCAGAATGGGCGAAGAAAGATTTCCAAGCGGCGGTAGATGTATGGGGAGCTAATTTTAAGTCGAGTGTTCCAATTACTATCGAAGCAACCTGGAATCGTGTTTCAGCCAACGGTGTTCTGGGAAGTGCGCGACCAGGAAATTATTATTCCGGCTTTGATGGTGCACCTGATCCCAGTCTTTGGTATCCATCGGCTCTTGCAAATGCACTAGCTGGCAAAGATTTAGATTCTGATAATCCAGAGATGGTTATCCAAGTGAATTCAACTGCAGGATGGAATACGCGCAATGACGGGGCTCCACGCGTTAATGAATACGATCTCCAATCAGTCTTCTTGCACGAAATGGGACATGGCCTAGGTTTTCTCTCAACAGATTCCTACGATAATTTCTTTGGATATGGAACTATTGAACAGCCCACACCATATGATGCATATGCACAGTTACCAGATGGTCGAAGACTTGCCGACCTTCCTTCGCCATCACTTGAACTCGGCAAGGCTCTGACATCAACTCTGGTGTGGTCCGGAGCTCTGGGAATAGCAGCCAACGGCGGTGTGAAACCACTTCTATATACACCTGCGCGATATGAAGAAGGATCTTCTGTCAGCCATTTAGATGAAGAAACTTATTCAAAATCTGAACTCAATCGCATCATGACACCGAATCTTGATGCCGGTGAAGTCTTCCGCGAACCAGGCCCGCTTCTACTTGCGATGATGGAAGATATGCGTCGCAAGCCTCCGGTGGGTGTGGCTGTTGGAATTCCACAAGCGGTACGTAATGCAGCAGCGCTGATCTCTGATGGCGCTGTCATTGTTACCTTCGACCCGCCAGCAAATGCCCGATCCGCACAAATTACTAGTTACTCGGTCCGTAACCTCAAAACAGATCAAGTGATAAGTGGAATGTCATCGCCCATAACCTTTACTGGCCTTAAAAATGGCACTAGTTATCCCTTCAGTATTGTGGCTTCAAATTCCAATGGAACTTCTGATGCCGTGATTACCCCGCCAGTTACCCCGACTGCAGCGTGGAAGCGATTTGTTATCGATGATTCCTCTGATGCCACGAATGTGACAAGCATTAACTTCAATAGGAAACCAACCCTGCTCTATACCGATTCCAATAGTGGACGTCTGAAGATTGCAACCTGGGAAGGTAAGAGTTGGAAGAAGCTCACCATTGATGGCGCAGGTGGAAGCTCTCCGCGCACGAGAAACCCAATCAGCAGCCCAATCTCCGCGTGCGTGAACGGATCAGGAACGAGTCAAACTCTGCATATCTTCTACTCCGAAAAGGTAGATCGAGATCTGCGCTATGCACGTTATGACGGCAAGTCATTTACCTATGAAATCATCGATGGAAATGGCGCTGCAGTTAATGACTACAAAGATCCAATCCGTGTGCGCACTGCAAGTGATGTCAGCGTTTCAAGCGCCTGCGTTGCAACAGCGGCCGGAATTCAAGTCTTCTATCGTGATGAGAGTCAAGGCATTCTCCTAGGTGCATCAAAGCTAAAGAGTGCAACAAAGTGGAGCTACGAGTTAGTCGATGGTGATCGTAAGACTGATGGCCGCAGCACAGGCGATGTGGCATTCCATCTCAAGGCTATCTTCGATGGTAAGAAAACCTTTGTTGTTTATGACTCTGTTCTCACAATTAATCAGCGCAAAGAAGCAACCTCGGGTGAAGTGCGCGTTGCATCACGCGACACTCTATCCACTCTGCCTTGGAGCTATTACAACCTAGATTCTTCAGGATCATTTACTCCGATGACTGGCTACGATATTTCTATAGCCAAGACTCTTTCGGGTATCAGCGCTAGTTGGTTGATTGCAAGTCCGGCAACGATGCCGAGTCCCAATCGAATTCGTTGGAGTATTTTGGTGAACACTCCTGAACAAAACGTGATTACCACTGAAAACTTTGGCGCTCCTAGTAAATTCCTTAATACCGATGGGACCGCAACGGCATTTAATTGCGCTCAAAGGCTATGCGTTCTAGATCATTCAAAGAGCACGCCAACCATTAAGTTAGTTTCTACCGAAGAAAACCAATATGGAATTACTTCGGCCTGGATTGTCGTGGATCGAGTTCGATATTTAGTTGCCGGCTATAAAGGCCAGCTTTCAATGTTTCGTCGCTAGATTTAACGGGCAGCGATTCGAAATATAGCCGGTGATTGATCTGCATTGAGCGCAAGGCCCACAATGCCCAACTCTTTTGAGTATGCAAGTGCCAGCGGCTCACTTAATTCACTAGAGCCAAATGCACCTGTCATTACACCTTTTGAATCTAGTGCCACAACAAGTAGCTGTGCCTTACTTGGTTTCCATCCTGTAATGGATGCGATCGCTGATTTAGAACCCATCGCGGCATAACTTATTCCAGCTCCAGTGATGGCACGTGATTGACCGGTGGAAGCAAACCTTATTGTCCAGGTCGGTGCAAATGTTGATGTGAATTTTGTAATTGCAGTTTCGGTAGTTTTACCTGTCTTCACATATCCACTTAAGAGCAAACTTGAATCGGCACTTAACCAAGAGCGATCGCCTTTGATGGCAGAACTACGAACCACGGAAGAGATTGCTCCAGACTTGGAGGTTTTAACAAGCACTCCGTCTCGAACTCCCGCTAACTTCTTTCCACCTAGAGTTTCGGTACTAGAGCCAAAGAGTGATGAACTTCCATCACTATTTCGAATCACGGAGTTAATTACGGTCTTAGATGATCCAATACTTACTTGTTGTGAGAATTCACCGGCGGCACTCATGTTCTGCAGAAACGGTTTCTCTGAAAGTACGCCAACAATTGATAACCCAGATTTATTTACAGAAATTGAATTAATCAGGCCAGGAAGATCGTATTGAGATGTGTAGGTACCAAGCAGTTCCCCCATGGAGGAAATCTTCCACACAGTGAGTACGTTGAGATCTCCTCGCAATTCTTGAGCAGCTTCCACAGTGATTGCATCTGGGTTTTCAGCTACGACAGATGCTGTTTCTGTAGAAACACTCTTCGCTTGCGATGAAAAGCCCGCCAGCCACACATTTGCCGCGCCATCAACAGTTGTTGCCATCGCCACTTCATCAACACCTGAATCAATGACCTTCTGCCAGAGTGAAACCCCAGTGCCATCAACGGCGCTGAGCGCAATATCAGTTGTTTGCGAATCTATCGTCGCAATGGTGATGATCGAGGAGGCAGATACAGCCAGCATCTCGGCACCAGGAACGCTAAGAACCGTCGTCACTTTCTTCACTGCGACTTTCTTTTGAACAGCTTCAGCCGTCGGCATCAGCGTTATTGAAATTACAAGAAGTAGTGCAATTCTTTTCATTACTGCGCTAATTCTGCTGCACGTTTGGCAGAAGCTGCCATCGCATCTGCAACAATCTTCGAAATTCCTGCTTCATTAAAGACGCCAAGTGCTTCGGCAGTTGCACCTTTCAGGCTGGTGACTTTCTCACGAAGAACGGTTGGGCTATCACCTGATTCTTCTAGCATGGCGGCAGATCCAACGATTGTTTGCACGGTAAGAGTTGTTGCATCTTCACGGGAAAGACCCAGTGCGATAGCTCCATCAATCATCGCTTCCACAAAACGGAAGAAGTATGCAGGTCCCGAGCCACTTGTTCCGGTGAGTGCATTCTGTAACTCTTCTGGAATAAGAAGTGATTTGCCGGTTGCAGTCAGTAATTGATCAACAAATTTCTTCTGATCTTCAGTGACGCCGGTAGCCAGTGAGTAACCAGCCATCCCTTTACCAAGAAGGGTTGGAGTGTTTGGCATCACACGGGCGATAGATGTATGGCCACTTAGACCTTCTGAGATTGCGGCGATGGTTTTGCCGGCAAGGAGGGAGATCACCATTGTGTGGGCTTTGAGATGTGGCGCGATTTCAGGTAATAAATCTGAGAGACCCTGGGGTTTTATCCCTAGAAGGAGAACATCAGATGAAGAAACGGTTTCAGCTAACCCAACAACTGTGACACCGTACTTCTTTGCCAGCTCTTGGCCGCGCTCTTGTCTGCGTACGACAATGGCAATTGCAGAGGGCTGTAATCCGGAACGAATAAGGGCTGCAATAAATGCTTCGCCCATTGTTCCGGCACCGATGATGCCAACTCTGGAGATGCCTTTGTAATTAGCCATGGCGAAAGAGTACGCGTAGGCTCTGCGACTATGTCAGAGATAAAGCCAGGTTTCGCACGTGATTGGGTCGAATTTGCAGATCCAAATGATGAAGAAGAAATATTCAAGTGCGACCTCACATGGTTGACCTCATTCTGGACCTGTATCTATGGCGATGGCTGCCAAGGTGTATTTAAGGATCGGCCCAATGATGGATGCTGCACCGAAGGTGCGATGTATTCAGATGAGGATGATGAAGAACGCGTTCGTAAGGCAGCGCAATATCTGACTCCTGAAATGTGGCAATTCTATGAAGAGGCTCGCCCAAAGAAACCTGGTGGCAAACTTCGCATTACCGATTTAGATGAAGATAAAGAACGCAAGACTCGCACCGTCAATAAGGCCTGCATATTCCTGAACCGCAAAGGTCATGAAGCACCAGGATTTACCGGATCATTCGGTTGCGTGCTTCATCACCTGGCACAGAAGCGCGAAATTCACTTTGTAGATACAAAACCTGATGTCTGTTGGCAACTTCCACTGCGTCGCAGTTTTGAAACTCGCGAAGTTGGCGAACGTGAATACCAAATCACCGTCATTGGCGAATATGAACGTCTTGCATGGGGCGATGGTGGAGACGATTTCGATTGGTACTGCACAAGTAATACCGATGCTCACGTTGGTAGTGAACCTGTCTATATTTCCAACAAGGCCGAATTGCAACAACTCATGGGTAAAGATGCATACGCAGTTCTTGCCGAGCATTGCGATAAGCGCATTGCTGGCATCAAAGATGCTCAAGCTCGATCGCTACCGCTCTTCGTTATTCAACACCCAGCAACTATTGCAGCCGGTAAGTAGTCAGTTCTCTGGTCTAATCTAGGACTATGGCCAAAGTTGAGAAGGACCCATTTCGTTGTTTTGAATGCGGCTGGAGTTCACAGAAGTGGGTTGGTCGCTGCGGAGAATGCCAGGCGTGGGGCACAGTTGAAGAACTTGCTGCACCAAAGAAGCTCTCTCTCGTTGCAGGTTCGGTAACAAATAAAGCAACAGCTATTGGCGATGTCGACCTATCTGCCGCGCACGCAAGACCAACCGGTGTATCAGAGTTAGATCGAGTTCTCGGTGGCGGACTTGTACCGGGGGCGGCCATATTGCTTGCCGGTGAACCCGGTGTTGGTAAATCAACTCTCCTGCTTTCCGTAGCTGCCCAAAGTGCGGCAAAAGGAATTCCAGCACTCTACATCTCTGGTGAAGAATCCGCTTCTCAAGTTCGTTTGCGCGCAGAGCGCATCAACGCGATTGATCCACAATTATTTCTGGCATCCGAAACAGATTTAGGTGCTGTCATTGCCCACATCGATGCAGTCAAGCCTGAATTACTCATCATCGACTCGGTTCAAACTATTGGTTCATCAACTGCCGATGGATCACCAGGTGGAGTAACACAGGTGCGAGAAGTAGCTGGGGCGCTCATTCGCATCTGCAAAGATCGTGATATCACTCTGCTATTAGTTGGCCATGTAACAAAAGATGGTTCTATCGCAGGTCCACGCTTGCTGGAACATATCGTCGATGTGGTTCTTCAATTCGAAGGCGAGCGTCATTCACGACTTCGCCTTATTCGTGCGATTAAGAATCGTTTTGGCGCTAGCGATGAAGTTGGCTGCTTTGATTTAAGTGATACCGGAATAGAGAGCGTGCTAGACCCCACAGGGCTATTTACATCTCGTCACACCGAACCAGTTCCTGGAACATGTGTCACTGTAACCCTCGAAGGTCGTCGCCCACTTCTTGCCGAGATTCAAGCGCTAGTCAGTGCTGGGCGTGAGAATGATTTTGGAAATGCCCGCCGGGTAACAAGTGGACTCGATGCAGCTCGCACCTCCATGACTCTTGCGGTTCTGGAGTTACGTGCCCACGTTCGAGTAGGTGGACGTGATGTCTATGCGGCAACTGTTGGTGGCATGAAGATGTCCGAACCTGCCGCCGATTTAGCGCTGGCACTTGCTGTTGCTTCAGCTGCTAAGGGTTTGGCGCTACCGGCTGATCTTGTTGCCATTGGTGAAGTCGGATTGGCGGGTGAGATTCGTAAAGTAAGCGGTGTTTCTCGCAGATTAGCTGAGGCATATCGCCTAGGTTTCAAACGCGCTTTGGTTCCAGCTGGCTCTGATGTGAAGATTGATGGAATGGAGATTGTCGAAGTTTCTCGACTTGATCAAGCACTGCAACGTGTAAAAATCACTGGTGATTAATGTACGAAAAAGAAATCATCGCTTGGTTTAAGAGCAATAAACGTGATCTTCCGTGGCGAAAGACAGATGCCTGGGGTGTACTAGTTTCTGAATTTATGTTGCAGCAAACTCCAGTCACTCGCGTACTTCCTGTCTATACCGAATGGATTAAGCGCTGGCCCACTGCCGCATCCCTTGCTAAAGCCACACCTGCAGAGGTAATTACGGCGTGGGGACGCCTTGGCTATCCGCGTCGGGCACTGCGCTTGCATGAATGTGCCAAGGTAATTACAACAGAATATAAAGGATGTATTCCGCGTGAGGAGGCAGAGCTACGTGCACTGCCCGGAATCGGTGAATACACCGCCGCTGCCATGGTTGCATTTGCCTTTGAAGGGCGTTCACTTGTTCTTGATATCAATATCCGCAGACTCTTTGCCAGACTTTATGACGGAGTAGAAACTCCCAAAGCTTCGGCAACCAAAGTTGATAAATCTCGATATGAGGAGTTGATCCCAAAGAACGAGGCGCACGTGTGGGCGGCGGCAACGATGGAGCTAGGCGCTCTTATCTGCACATCACAATCTCCCAAGTGTGGAATCTGTCCGGTGGCAAAAGATTGCACTTGGCGAAGTTTGGATTATCCAAAATCAGATATCGTCAAACGACGACAAACATGGCATGGCACAGATAGACAGTGCCGAGGCGCAATTGTTCAAGCACTGCGCGAAAACCACGTCTTGAAGAAGAGCGAGATTGCGCAGTTGTGGGATGTGCCCTCGCAATTAGAGAAGGCGCTTCTCACGCTCTTAGATGATGGCTTGATTGAGGCACGTGGAAAGAGTAGTTACTCACTTCCCCGCAATTAAGCACTCAATTAAGCAGTAGGTGCCTCGGCTAAATCCTCTGGGCTATCAGGCATTAAGACCTTAGGAGAACCCTTGAAAGTGAACTTCGCATCAGCATCAACGCCTTCAACATCGACCACAATGATTTCACCAGCCTTAAGTTCGCCGAAGAGAATTCGCTCAGAGAGTGAATCTTCAATCTCACGCTGAATAACGCGACGAAGTGGACGTGCACCGAGAAGTGGGTCATAACCTCGAGCTGCAAGGAGGTCTTTTGCAGCCTGGGTGAGTTCGATTCCCATATCTTTCGCCTTCAAGCGCTCATCAAGGTTTGCAATCATGAGATCAACAATCTGAATAATCTGATCCCTAGTGAGCTGGTGGAAGACGATGACATCATCGATGCGGTTAAGGAACTCTGGGCGGAAATGGTTCTTGAGTTCGTCTTGAACCTTGCCCTTCATGCGATCGTAATTTGTGAGGTCATCATCGGCATTGGCAAAGCCAAGTCCGAGTGACTTCGAAATATCACGTGTTCCAAGATTTGTGGTCATGATGATGACTGTGTTTTTAAAGTCAACAGTGCGACCTTGTGCATCAGTCAGGCGTCCATCTTCTAGGACCTGTAAGAGTGAGTTGAAGATATCTGGATGAGCCTTTTCAATTTCATCAAAGAGCACAACCGAGAACGGACGACGACGAACCTTCTCAGTGAGCTGACCACCTTCGTCATAACCCACATATCCTGGAGGTGAACCAAAGAGACGTGATGCAGTATGACGTTCTGAATATTCAGACATATCAAGTTGAATCAACGCAGCCTCATCACCAAATAAGAATGATGCAAGAGTGCGAGAAAGTTCTGTCTTGCCAACTCCAGAGGGGCCAGCGAAGATAAATGATCCACCTGGACGCTTTGGATCTTTAAGACCTGCACGTGTGCGGCGGATTGCTTGTGAAAGAGCCTTGATTGCTTGATCTTGACCGATCACACGGCGATGGAGTTCATCCTCCATGCGAAGCAAGCGAGCAGTCTCTTCTTCAGTTAACTTAAAGACTGGGATACCAGTCGATGCAGATAAGACCTGAGCAATGAGCTCTTCATCAACTTCAGTGACCTTATCGAGGTCTGTAGCCTTCCAATTCTTTTCCGCTTCTTGCTTCTCTTGAAGAAGTGTCTTCTCGTTATCGCGGAAAGATGCGGCACCTTCAAAGTCTTGTGCATCAATAGCTGACTCCTTGGCTTTACGAGCCTCGGCAATCTTTTCATCAAACTCACGAAGTTCAGCTGGAGCTGTCATGCGCTTAATGCGAAGACGTGATCCTGCCTCATCAATAAGGTCAATTGCTTTATCTGGAAGGAAGCGATCTGAAACATAGCGATCTGCCATATTTGCAGCGGCAGCTAGAGCGCCATCGGTAATTGAGACGCGGTGGTGTGTTTCATAGCGATCGCGAAGACCCTTAAGAATTTCAATGGTGTGCGCAACTGATGGCTCTTTTACCTGGATAGGTTGGAAGCGGCGTTCTAG